>JAGCTA010000144.1 GCA_017963875.1 Victivallales bacterium
CCAAAGAAATACGACGGACTGGATGGAACGGAACTCGCGATTTCAGAATCGCAGGAGCGCATGGCCTGTGTTTTTGCGCCAGAACATGTCGCCAAGGCAATGGAACTGGCGAAGCAGGAGAATCTTGAGGCGACACAGGTCGCTGTTGTGACGGAAGCCCCCGTGCTCAGGATGACATGGCGTGGAAAGACGATCATCAGCATTCGTCGCGATTTCCTTGATACCAACGGTGTTACGCAACACGCCAATGCTTTCGTTGAGGCACCTGATCCTGATGATGATTTCTTTAAACGCCAGCCTGAATGCATGAAAGGTTCCAATTCGCTTAAGGATGCCTGGCTTGCCAATCTGCGCGACCTGAATGTCTGCTCGCAGAAGGGTCTTGTCGAGCGTTTTGACGGTTCAGTCGGCGCGGCGACTGTATTGTCCCCTTACGGCGGCAAATACCGTCTGACACCCAACGAGGCGATGTCGGCGAAGATTCCATTGGACGGTCATACAAATACCTGCACGCTGATGAGCCACGGCTACAATCCGTATCTTTCGGAGTGGAGTCCGTTCCACGGCGCGCTTTACGCGGTGATTGAGGCAAACGCGAAGATTGCGGCGGCAGGCGGTGACGTCAACACGGTCCGCATGTCTTTCCAGGAATATTTCGAGCGTCTGAACGATGTTCCAGAACGCTGGGGCAAGCCGCTGGCGGCACTGCTTGGCGGTCTTCAGGCGCAATTGGAATTCGGAACGGCGGCCATCGGCGGAAAGGACTCCATGTCAGGGACTTTTGAGGATATCCATGTGCCCCCGACGCTTGTTGCATTTGCAGTGACAACCGCCAATGCGGGGGATGTCATCTCCGATGAGTTCAAAAATGCAGGCGCGAAGGTCTATCTGCTTCCCGTTACACGAGACGCCGAAGACATGCCCGATTTTGCAAAGTTACGGAAGAATTTTGAAAAACTTCACAATTGGCTGGTAGTGTCCAAGACGGCGGTCACTGCGCATACGGTAGGACAGGGCGGCATCGCCGCGGCAGTCTCCCAGATGTGCTTTGGAAACATGCTCGGATTCACCTTCGCCGATGGATGGAATTCGGATAATGTTTTTACGCCTGATTATGGTTCCATTCTCTTTGAGGCTAAACCAGGGTGTTCTGGTTTTGAAGGAGCCGTTGAGGTCGGGACAATTACGGATGGTGGGAAAATAGTAATCAATGGGGAAGCCATTTGTCTTTGTGAGGCTGTCAAGGCATGGCAAGAGCCTCTGGAGCCGATTTTCCTGACGAGCGCGAAGGCATCTGCGGAGGCCAAGCCCGTCTGGCAACCTTGGACAAAGGGCGGCAGGCATCACACAAATGGCGCATCAACTGCGCAGCCACGGGTGTTTATACCGATTTTCCCAGGCACAAACTGCGAATATGACACGGCAAAGGCATTCCGTGACGCAGGTGCTGTCGTGACGCCTGTTGTTTTCCGCAATCTGAACGCACAAGCGATTGAGGACTCCGTCAACGAGTTTGTCGCCGCGATCAGAAATGCCCAGATTATCGCTTTCCCAGGCGGTTTCTCATCAGGCGATGAACCTGATGGTTCAGGAAAATTCATCGCGACGACATTCCGCAATCCGCGAATCGCAGATGCTGTCAACGACCTTCTGAAGAACCGTGATGGTCTTGCGATTGGTATTTGTAACGGTTTCCAGGCACTAGTAAAACTCGGTCTTGTCACGTATGGCGAGATTATCCCGCGTTTGGCGGAAGATGACCCGACGCTGACGTTCAACACGATTGGCCGTCATAGCGCTACAGTCGCGAATACGGTTGTCGCCTCGAATCTTTCTCCATGGCTTGCCAATTGTCAGCCTGGGCAGGTCCATGCCATTCCGATTTCCCATGGAGAAGGACGTTTTGTCGCGACTGCGGAGATGGTCAAAGAACTGTTTGCGACTGGTCGCGTGGCGTTCCAATACGCAGACGAAAATGGCAAGCCTGCGGAATCGATGCCATGGAATCCCAATGGTTCTGTATGTGCGATTGAAGGCATTACGTCTCCAGATGGCCGTGTTCTTGGCAAGATGGGCCATTCGGAGCGTGTCGTGGATACGTTCATCAACATCAATGTTCCTGGCAATCGCGAACAGAGGTTGTTCCAGGCAGGCGTTGAATATTTTAAATAACGGTATTTATTGCGCATGCGCATTCTGTTTCTAGATTGCGCACCGTTCATGGGCGGGGCGCAGGAAAGCCTGTGGACACTCCTGACGGAGTTTCGCAGCCATTCTCTGCCAACTGCCCTTGTCTGTGCAAATGACGAACTGTTGAACCGTGCAACCGCTTACGGCATCCCAGTTTGGCGCATTCATTGCAGGCACTGGCCTGCGACAATTCGTGGTTGCAGGGATTATTTTGCCGACCGCAGACAATCC
The DNA here is from genome assembly GCA_017963875.1 of Victivallales bacterium. Next base: position 2,422 of record JAGCTA010000144.1, read on the forward strand.
CGTGCGACGATGGTTGCCGCAATACAGGAGTTCAAGCCAGAATGCCTGTGCTTTAATACCGTGCGAAGTGCATTGCTTTATGGGCGTCATTGGAGCGTTCCATGGATCATCCATGACCGAGACATTAGAATGCCCTGGGTGGTGCCCCTGCTACTTTCGCGTGGAAAGGCGCATGTCATATCTGTCTCTGAAGCCGTCGCCGACAAATGGCGTCGATGGATAAGGCGAGAAGACCTAGCCGTGCTTCCCAATGCGTTTGACATTGAAAATCTTCGGCTGAGTTCGGCTGGATTGCTGGAAAGACATGCGGATGGCGTCATTTCCCTAGCAATGGTTGCAGATTTCAGTTCATGGAAGGGGCATGGCGATTTCGTCAATGCCGTGGAGAAGTTGCATCAACGCTTCTCAGCACTTCATGGGGTCATCAAAGGGCGTGTGAGGGATTCACAGGGGGGATTTCTGCGGGATGCCCTCGAAAGGGATATCAAGCGCAGGCATCTTCAGGATGTCATTGAAGTCAATGATCGAGAGGAATCTGCATTGCCTGTAATCGCAGGCTCGGACATCGTCGTTTCGACTGCACTTAACGAGCCATTCGGTCGTGTCGCTGTCGAGGCATTGGCATTAGGAAAGCCTGTTGTCGCCGTGCGTTCGGGCGGTTTGACTGACATTTTGGAGCACTGTGGCGCGGCGACACTCGTCACGCCAGGTCGTTTGGACGAATTGGTGGCGGCCATTTCATCATGGTTGCCACGGGAACGCCGCGAAGAGGTGCAGGAGAAGGCACGGCTTCATGCCATGTCGTATGATGTGTCAAATATCTTTCCAAAATTTCTTGATCTTGTAACGACTTTCTGCAAATAGAGTTTATTTTATGGACAAATCCCACAGATAATCTTTCTTAAAATATTAAAAAAATTAACAACACGGAGAAGACACCATGACGACATTTGCCTACAAAGCTGGCAAGGATCTCGCCATTTCCCATGAAGAGAAAGTCGAGTTGATGAAGGAAGCATTCGCGAAATTCGGCAAACCGCTGAAACGTGTCCTAATTCTTCCGCCTGACTTTACACGCTTCAATTCCAATGCTGGACCGCTGACGAACATCGCCTACAAACTGCTTTCGCCAACTGCGCACGTCGATATCATGCCTGCGCTCGGCACTCATTTTCCGATGACTGAACAGGAAATCAAGACGATGTTCGGCGATGATATTCCATTGGACTGCTTCAAGGTCCACGACTGGCGCAACGATGTCCGCACGCTTGGCGAAGTGCCGTCATCACTTATCAAAGAGTGGTCCGAAGGCAAACTGGATTATTCGGTCAACGTCCAGTGCAACAAGATTCTTTTCGACAACTACGATTTGATTCTTTCCATCGGCCAGATTGTCCCACACGAGGTTGTCGGCATGGCCAACTATACGAAGAATATCATGGTTGGAGTTGGCGGTTCGGACATGATCAACAAGTCGCACTTCCTCGGCGCATCATACGGCATGGAACGGCTCATGGGGCTCAATGAGACACCTGTGCGCAAACTGTTCAACTATGCGGTTCATACGTATCTCGGCAATCTTCCGATTGTCTTCGCTATGACAGTCATGTCAAAAAGCAAGACCACGGGCAAGATGGAGATGCGCGGTCTTTTCATCGGAGATGACGACGCAACGTTTGACATGGGCGTCAGGCTCTCACAGCAGACGAATTTTGACCTTATGGACAAGCCCGTCAAGAAGGTGGTCGTCTATCTTGACCCAGAGGAGTTCCGCTCGACATGGCTTGGAAACAAGGCTGTTTACCGCACACGCATGATGATTGCCGACGACGGGGACCTCATCGTTCTTGCCCCTGGACTCAAGCAGTTCGGTGAAGACCCGACCAATGACAAACTCATCAGAAAATACGGCTACAAAGGCACACCGAACACGCTGAAGGCAGTCGCTGAAAACGAAGATCTCAGGCAGAACCTTGGCGTGGCGGCTCACCTGATTCATGGTTCCTCCGAAG
>JAGCTA010000145.1 GCA_017963875.1 Victivallales bacterium
GGTCTCCACAATTTTCTTCTCGACGAAATACGGCAGTGTGATTTCAATCGGGCGGTCGCGATAGAACAGCACGGTGCATTCCATATTGTCGTCAAGGAAATATTTGTTGTTGCCGATGACGCTTTCGGGAATCCTGACGTCTTCAAATGTCTCCTGGTCCTGGAAAACATAGAAATCGGCTTCCTCATACATGTAAATCAATTCTTTTTCAGCAAGATCTGGACGACCGATTTTATCCACTGAACGGAACGTACGGTCTGTCGTACCACCAGAAATCATGTTTTTTAATTTGCAGCGATACAATGCTTGTCCTTTTCCTGGCTTGCAAAAATCGAATTCTGTAACAATGTAAGGATCGCCATCAATTTCAATCTTCAATCCCTTACGTAAATCTGCCGCCTCGTACATGGAAATACCTCCGAAAAAACTGAAAATCATTAAAGCGCAAGCCAATCTCATGGGCAAGTCACGAGACTCAAGCGCCAAGAAAACATTTAATGTAATGCACTTATGAAAAAAATCAATCTTCCAGAAAGCAATTCTCCAACAATTCTTGAACAAATCCAGCAAAATGCGGGATACAGATTCAAGGACATCGAACTTCTGAACATGTCAGTCACACATGCTTCTTATGCAATGGAACACAACATTCCGCTGCATGATTACCAACGGCTGGAATTCCTTGGAGATGCCGTTTTGCAAATCATCGTCTCCGATTACATCTTCAAGAAACTTCCCGACGAGCAGGAAGGCATACTCACACGCCTACGCTCCATGTTCGCAAATGAACAGGCCACGGCAAGTTATTCCATACGTCTGGGACTTGACATGGCACTGCTGCTCGGCAGAGGCGAGCAATTGTCAGGCGGAAGGACACGTTCCTCAATCCTCGGAGACATTTTCGAGGCATTTCTTGCGGCAATCTATCTCGACGGCGGAATAGAGCCAGCCAGGGCACTTGTCATGAGATTGCTCCCCCCACTCGACTCCTGCATGGAAAAACTTGCCTACGACGAAAATCCCAAGGGGGCGCTCCAGATTTATTGCCAAGCGCATTTTAAATCAAATACCACATACAGAATCGTCAACCAGACAGGGCCAAACCATGCGCCGATCTATGTCGTTGACGCCATGCTGAACGACAAGGTCATCGGGACAGGCGAAGGCCATTCACACAAGGAAGCCGCCCGCAACGCCGCTCATGACGCACTAATCAAATTGAAACAAATTCCAGAAGATGAACCGCATGCCAATGTATCCGTCCAAGGGGAAACGGTAAAAGAAGACACCTCATCCTCCAAGCAGCCGAAGTCACGCCCAACCAAAAGGATTCTAGCATTGGATTTTGATGGTGTCATCTGCGATTCAGCCGCTGAAACTGCCGCATCCGCATGGCATGTCGCCCACACACTCTGGCCAACACAATTTGTTCTTCCAGATATTCCGTCCGACATGACTGAGAAATTCCGTGCGGCCCGTCCATATCTTGAAACTGGTTTTCAGGCAATCATCATGCTAAAAATCCTCATGGACGGCAATCCCGTGGATTTCTTCAAGGAAAACTTCGCCGCCAAGATTGAAGACGTGATGGCCTCGTGCCATCTGACAAAGCCTGAACTCGTCAAAGCATTCGGGAACGCCCGTGACCAATGGATTTCCAGCGACCTAGATGGATGGCTCTCACTCCATGGACTATACCCTGGAACCATTAAAGCATTAAAAACGGCGCTCACAAATCACAAGGTGCTTATTCTCACCACAAAGCAGGAACGTTTCGTCAGTGCGATACTAAAACAGCAGGGAATTGACTTCCCTGAAACCTGTATTTATGGACTCGACAGAAAAATCTCGAAGGAAACCGAACTGGCAACCTTGGTCGGGGCAAAAAAGACCAACATCCATTTTGTCGAAGATAGAATCGAAACATTGTTGAAAATCAAGGCTAATCCCGTGCTGAAACGCGTCAAACTCCATTATGCACCTTGGGGATATGGTACGTCCGAACAACTGGAAATCGCCAAAGCCGATTCAAAAATCGACATCCTATCCCTTGAGACCTTCGCCGAACTACTCGGATGAAAGCCCGACAAAAGACATTCTACAGACGATATTCCTCTTTTTAATCAAATCATGACAAACTCCATTCCAACATCCAAATCTCCTTTCCTTGCGGCGCGTCCCGTCTGGCCTGCAAACCGTGCCACTCTTATGAACGATTTTGTCCTTTTCAAGGCGACCTTCATGGCTGAGAACACGGCAGACGCTCTTCTCCGAATCACGGGTTCGACTTTATACCGAATTCGCCTGAACGGTGCCTTTCTCGCAGCAGGCCCAGCCAGAGGTCCTAAAGGCATCTTCCGAGTCGATGAATTGCCTCTGAAGACGGCTTCTGGCCCAAACACCATCGAAATCGAGGTTTCCGGAGCAAATATCAACAGTTACTACTACATGGACCAGCCGAGTTTCCTTCAGGCGGAAGTCTGCCTGGATGGTCGCCCCACTGCCTGGACTGGAAACAATTTCGACGCATTCGACCTTACGGTTGAGCGTGTTCGCAAGTGTCCTCGTTTCAGTTTCCAGCGGCTTTTCACGGAAATCTACCGTGTTCACCCAAAACGTCCCATACTCCCATCGCTCACGCTGGAGGAACAGCCGCCTGTACAATATCTTCCACGCCTTGTTCCGCAACCTGACTATTCAATTGATAGTAGTTACCATGCCGTCAAGAAACTCCGCAGACGCTATGACAGTAATGTCCAAATCACAAACATACGTTTTCTGGACCGCGTCGGCGCAAACGGATTTAAAGGATTTCCCAAAAAAGAGATGGAGTTCAACTGCTATAATGAACTCCACCGATATGTCAGAGATGACAACGGTTCAATAGAGACAACCCTGTTTGAAGGAAACATCAACAACACTGGTTTCCTTCGTATCATGGTTCGCTGTACCATCCCAGGACGCCTTGTCGCCATGTTCTCGGAACTCGAGGAACCCGAAGGCGGCGTCAATCCGCTTCGCCTGACATGCGTCAACGCAATTTTCTGGGAGTTACTTGAACCTGGCATTTATGAACTTGAGGCATTTGAAGCCAACACATTCAAATTTGTCGAGACGTTCATGCACAGCGGGCAGGCCGAAGTACTGGATGTTTCCCTCCGAGAGTTCAAAAGTCCAATTGCAAACACCTTCCAGTTCAACTCCAACGACAACGGCCTGAAGGCTATTTTCGAGGCAGGGCGCGAATCCTTCGCCGCCAACGCCGTCGATTGCTTCACAGACTGCCCCAGCCGCGAACGCGCTGGCTGGCTTAGCGACAGTTTCTTCATCGCACGGGCATCCATGTTGCTTACGCAAGACACGCTTCTTGAGCGCTTCTTCCTAGAGAACTTCGCATACGCGCCGCAAAGCCCAACACTTCCCAACGGCGTCATTCCCATGTGCTACCCCGCCGACCATCCCAAC
>JAGCTA010000146.1 GCA_017963875.1 Victivallales bacterium
GCAGTCGGAGAAGATTTCAAACCTCAAATTAGAGATATGAGATGTAAAACGCGGTCTTTTACAAATCGGCGGTTGGGGGCAAAAATTGAGCCGCCGAATATCACATCCGGCGGCCCGTGTTCGACCTATTCGTTCTCCAGCAGCATCGTGCGCTGGTCTTCCCAGAGGCCAAGGAGCGGCGCACGGAAACATTCGGCTGGTTGATTGCCCTTGCCTGAGCAAACTCCTTTAATGGTTCATTTCTTCATGAGTGCGGCTCCGGCATTCCAGGCCTTGCCGACCTTCTCGCCCACGACATAGTAGCCGTGCTGGAACTGGTCGAAAACCAGTGCTTCCAGCCTGTCGGGGGCCACTTTCCCCTTCTCGTCGAGAACGGCCTCCTCGACCGCCGTGTTCACGATCTTGCCGACAATGCAGTAGAAGCTGTCGTTCTGCACGACCTCGGCCAGTTCGCATTCCATCACCACGGGGAATTCTTCGATGACAGGGGCGTTCACGAAGGCGCTTCTGGTCGCGGTGTAGCCAGTCCGCTCGAACTTGTCGGGCATCTTGTTCCCCGACGCGATGCCGAAGAAATCGGCCACGTCCATGTGTGCGCGGTCTGCGAGGCTCACGGTGAACGCCTTGCTTTTCAGCAGGTTCTGCGTGGTCTTATGATCCTCGTCGATGAACAGCGCGATGCGGTCCGAATTGCAGATCATCCCCCAGGCGGCGTTCATGACATTGACCTTTCCCGCCTCATCGTATGCGGCGACCATCAGCACCGGCATCGGAAAGACGGCCTGGACCACTCCAAGATTCTTCTTCATTTTCAATTGCTCCTTGTAGTTTGCTTTCTGTTACTGCGGAAGATGGCCAAGTCCATCACCGCCAAAAATCCCGTTGAGCCAGGCGACCACGTCGTTCTCAGTATGGTGTGCCTCCACCCCGCTGCCCAGACGACGCTCAATCTGGTTGGAGCCGCGTGCGGCAAACCCTGGCAGCACCTTGGCCTCGGGGCAGGCGGCCCTCACATCCTGTTCGAAATGCCCCGCGCCACCGCCGCCATGCGTGCAGAACGGCACGACGGTCCTGCCTGATAGCGGATTGCCCTTGAGGAATGTGGCAACAGGCGGCGCAAATGTGCCGTACCAGATTGGCGAGCCGATAAAGACCACCTCGCAGTCTTCTGGAATGGAAACAGGCTTGATTTCCCTTTCAACGCCGTCCGCATGTTCCTTGTCGGCAACTTTCAAAGTCTGCGAATATGCCTCAGGATAAGGCTCCACAGGCTCGATGGCAAACAGTTCGCCTCCGACATGCTTCTGTATCCATTTGGCGACAAGAGCCGTGTTCTGGACTTTGGACTGCGAATAATAGACCACAGCCGCCTTGCCGGGCACTATGCCTGCGAAGGCAATTGTGGCAGGTTCGCGACGTCTGGAAAACAATCTGCACCCTGCAAGCGCGACAAGCAGGACGGTGACGATGGATGTGGCGATGATGATGGCTTTCATGGTTTACCTCCATGCGATGAACGGGAATGGCCCGCCTTCCAAAGCAAGTAGAAAATGGCTCGATATTTCGTTTCGCGTATTAATTTAACCACTATTTGCAAAACATCAAGTAAGTTTATAAAAAAATTATAGTTACAATCATGTATTATATATACTAAAAAGTAAGTATATTACTGTCTGGTTTGAAAAAAACGTTTAGAACAGTATATTATATTTTGATTCAAATTAGAAAGGCAATTACCTTGGGCTTCAACGGGAACATAAAGACATGGACAAGCAAAAGGCAATGAAATGGCACTGCTCTGTCGAGGCAACCCTCGGGGTGCTCGGCGGAAAATACAAGGCGATCATCGTCTGGCATCTGAAGAGGGCGGGTGTCATGCGCTTCAGCGAACTCCAGAAGGCCATTCCGCAGGCGACCGCGAAAATGCTCAGCCAGCAGCTGCGCGAAATGGAGGCCGATGGTGTGGTGAACCGCCAGCTTTTCCCCGTGATTCCGCCAAAGACAGAGTACTCGCTGACGGAACTTGGGCAGTCAAGTGCCTCGATGATTGACGCCATGAGCGACTGGGGGCATCTATACTTCAAATATCTCGGACTTCCTGATCCCTGCCCAGAGGAATAGCCCACAACGTTGCGATGTTCGGGATATGCGGCTGGTGATGTAAAGCTGGATGACCATTCAAGTTGCACTGGACTTGTAGCAAATAGGCCGCCGAACATCACTGTCCGACGGCCTGCGATCCGACCTGATTATTCTCCGAACAGCATCGCGCGCTGTTCCTTCCATAGGTCAGGGAGCGGCACTCGTAGCTTCTCCAGAGTAAAGTTCTGGGGGATGACGCCCGAGAGAATCCGATGAATGATGTCGGGCGCGAGCATCGCCAGCCGCATCGTCCAGGCGACCTTGCCCGGCCTTATGGGTTTGTTCCTGGGAGGTCTCTTTCTCCCGCCACCAATGCATTCAAGAATTTCGGTCGATCCGTCGAAAGAATTCGCAAAAAAAGTTGTTTTCCAGGCAAAAAAAAAGCCCATTGAATCGTCTCGCCTCGTATAGAATAGTCGCAATGTGGAGCCTCTGCGACTGCCCTGTAGCATTGGGATTGTTGTTTCGTTCTATGGTCTCAGCTTCTCTTAGCAAGCGTATAGCCTCGTCAGGCGCTGTCTTTTTTAACTGCGTGGCTTGTTTCTCAAGGTTTCGCGTCAGAAGCACCCATTCCTCCGGATTCTTGTTAATGAACATGGAATAATGCATCCTGACATCTATATCCCATGGGAAAGAATCTTTGTCTACGACTGGCAGCCCATTGCCGTTGAATTGACCTTCCATAGCATTTCCCTATAAAAACTTGAAAAACATTAGCCAACAACTCCTTCTTAATCTACCCCCGTCCATTGAGCATTTCAAGCGCTTGATATGGTTTTTCTTCGAATCGCCAACGCTCCGTAGGCTATCTTCCCATTTAATGACCA
>JAGCTA010000147.1 GCA_017963875.1 Victivallales bacterium
AGCGGCCAATGCGGCGCAGTGCCCTGTGATAGTCGAGCCGATGTTATCGCCTAAAATCAATGGTATTGCCGTGTAGAAATTCAGCAGACCCGCTTCAGCGAGGGCGATGGTGAGTCCGACGGTGGCGGAACTGCTTTGGACGATGACCGTCAGGATAGTTCCGACGACGATGGTGCCGAGGATGGCTGTAATCGGCATATAGCCGTTTTTCGGTGAACAGTCGAAAAGATTGAAAAACGCCATGAAGCCAGGGAATTCCGCGAGCGCGGACATTTCGCGGCTCATCATCATCATGCCAAAGAACAGGAGTCCAAAACCCAACAGCGTGTTCCCAACGCCTTTCCATTGGCTTTTGACTGACAGCATGAGAATCACGACGCCGATGCAGATGGTCGGAAGCGCCATTCCATCAAGTTTGAATGAAACCATCTGCGCGGTGATGGTGGTACCGATGGCGGCACCGTAGATAATGCCGACAGACTGCATGAGGTTCAACAGTTGCGCATTGACGAAACCTACAACCATGACAGTAGTCGCACCGCTGGATTGGATGAGCGATGTGACGACTATGCCAGCCAGAACCGCTTTGAAACGTGTGCCCGCGAATAATTGAAGCAATGTTTTAAGGCGTTCTCCAGCGATTTGTTGTAAGCCGTTGCTCATCATTGACATGCCAAAAATAAAGATGGCAAGTCCACCGAGCACGCCGATGATGATGCCCCATCGGCTGAGAACAAGTATGGAGATTTTCATGCCGCGGCTGCGGTATTCTGGAGATACGTCAGAATCAGCCATGCCGTTGTCCGTGTATTTATAGCCGTCTCCCATTTCCACCATGAAATTGCAACTTCCAGTGAAGTTTTCTGGGACGGTTATATAGACCTTCACTTCACCTTGATAATGTGTAAGTGCTTGTGTCTGAGATAATTTTGCGGCTTTTCCGTCAAACTGCTGAAAATACAGCGGAATTCCGACGACTGGCTTGAATTCATCTGTCGGCGTTTTACGTTCTTTCACCGTAAGAATGACAGGCATGGGCAATTCATTGCCAGCCATGACTTCTTGAAAGCCGTTTTCAATTTTGACACCTGAAACGGCATGAACAAGGACAGGTTCCAGATGTGGAAAATCAGGGCATGAAACCTTGAAATACTGATCGCCGAATTCTTCACCTAGAGTGAGTTTGCAGGAGAAAGTTCCCGCGACATCCGTAACTCCTTCCGATGGTTCGGCGTGTGCCGTCGATTTTGACGTGCGAAGCGGTTCAACGAGGATTCTGACCTTTGAGGCGGGATGTCGTTGGCCGCTGCCCCAGCCGTATGGGCGTTGGGGGCCTAATACTGCGATTCGCAGGTCTTCGGAGAGTGTTTCGCCTTGGAAACCGCACTGACCTTCACCCGAAGTGATGATGATTTTGGCCGCTTCCTTTTCCTCTGAATGCCCGCAGCCGAAAATAATGAAAACTGCGAGCAGCGCAATGAGGAATCTGCGCCAGTAGCGCTTCTTCTGTTCGCCTTGTCTTTGTCTCGTTAGTACACAGAAATTTGGATTCATGCTAGCCTTTTGTTTGCTACGGCCATGCCGTAGGTGGCAAGGCCAGTTTTTCTATTGAATTCTATAGCCTTGCGAACCATGGCATTATTATAAGGACAATGCCCGCAATTCCAAATGCCAGAAGGCATGTCTTGCGGATGGCAGCCTTTTGCCGTGCAAGGTCGATAAGGTCACGGTAACGCCATGGCAGACCGATGCCAATCATGCCGATGACGCCTAAAATGAGGCAGATAATGCTGTAGAAGGCACGTCCAGGGACATCAAAGACGAACGCCCCGTTGATGAGATGGTTTGCCGCCAATGTCAAAAAGCCGCCAAGCACGCGTGCATTGATGTAGTCGAGAAAGGGATACGAAAGCACGACGGTGACTGGGACAAGCCCCCAGGCGATGGGACGGAATTTTTCCAGGTCACCTTCAAGCATCTGTACGCCATGATATGCTGCCCATGTGAGGCAAATGGCACCCACCAGAGTCCCAAGCCAACGTGGTTCCCTGGTGAATCTTGCACTTTTGTCATCGTTTGGACGAAGTGCGAGAAAATAGGCGAGTCCCAGGCAGATAATGCCTGTAAGACACGATATGAATAGGAACAGTATCTTCATGAAAATTAAAAACGAAGATGCAGACGGATTGGCAACTCCAGTAGCCAGAAAAATGTGTCGATGATTGTAATGACCATGGTAATAATATAATGTGTTTAACGATAAAAGCGAATGGAGAGATGTAAAGAGAAAATCATTCTTGTTTCAATGCTTTATTCCTCATGAAGATAGGTTCGACCTCTTCGAGGTCAGATTCCTGTAGAGGATTGCTTCCCCCAGGTTTCGCTTCGCTCAACCTGGGGTTACTGATATTTGACCCCTTCGGGGTCTTAGCACAGTCGCCTTGACATGAGCAATTACCGACCCTCATAAGGAATAGTGCGTTCTTTCAATTCGTAGAGCAAGGCGATTTCATCGCAGTGGGATCTTTTGGGGCAGGCCAGGCAATCATAGGTGACTTTTTGGGGGAATATATTGATGTCTGTGATTTCAAATCCCAGGCGTTGGAAGAGGTTGGGGCGCATTGTGAGCGTGAACACCTTTTCGGAGCCGCGTCTACGTGCGAAATCCAATGCAGCGAGGACCAGTTGTGAGCCGATGCGCTGTCCGTGCAACAATGGGTTGACGGTCAAGGTACGGATTTCCTGAAGGGCATTGCCGAAATCCCGCAATGCAACAGTGCCTGCGATTTTGTTTTCAGCATCGACAGCGAGGAGGAAATTGCCGATATGTTCTCTGATATTGTCAACAGACCGTGCAAGTATCAGCCGTTGTTCGCTAAAAGGGATGAGAAAGTCATGGATAGCCTGTGCATCGGCGATGGTTGCATATCGAATGGAAATGTTTGGAGTATTATTCATATCTTTGGAAAAAGAATGACTTAATAGTGGTGGTTACTGGGAAATCATGAAAAGTTCTTTTCTGTTGCGCAGGAATGCCTTGGCAAGTTTTTCGTTGACTTCCATGTAATATTTGCCATAAATGCCGAGAAGATTTTGCGCCTTGTCAGCATGTTGAACGGAACGTGCATTTGTCAGTTTTGCGACATAGCCCTGTGCGGAACTGCCAAAGGTGTAATCATATTGAATATCATCGTCTCCAATGACTTGCAGATTGAACTCTGGCCTGAAGTCATCTGCTTTGTCTGTGACATCCAGCACTTTCAGGAAGAGGAAATTGTCAATGATGTTCTTTATGACAGAGGCGTTTGGAGCATAGCCTCGCGGGATTTTTCCTTGGATTTCATAGCCTCCAGGACGTCTGTCGAGGCACCATCCCAATTCCTTGAATTCAGAGACGCGGACGATGCGCTTTGTCAGGCTGCCAAATCCAGGAAGGGTCTTTGCCAGCCATGCCGCAGTCGGCTGGCCGACTTCGGGGAACTGATAGCCCGTGAGCATCGGCTGACCAAGGTCGTTAAGAAGATATCGCCCTTGATATTCATTGAGATAATTGCGTTTCCAGTTGCCGAATCCGAGAGAGACGGATGTCCCGTCGGCATAATGGAAAATGACCTTGCAGACAGTTTCGCCATCCAATGACACGGCGGAGAGGTCCTCGGGAGAAATCTTCAGCAATTCTCCTGTGCAGACGCCGACTGACTCCAGCAACTGGCTGAGCATACGGTTGTCAGCGGGGAAGCCCGCCTTGTCAGGCAGGGTCCATCCATCATCATTTCGGACGATTATGACGGCATTTTCCCTCGATGTCAGTTTGATTTCAGTGATGGCGTCTCGATTGAGTGGTGTGGAAAGCAATCGGAGGTCGCCGCGTACGGCTGTGTTGACATTGTCGAGATCATTCTTGCCGAGGCGAGTGAACTTGATTGCGAAATAGATGACGGCAATGATTGCAACGGCATAAACTGCGAGGCGGCATGCGCTTTGCCAATTGGATCGGAGCAGGGTGATGTACATCAGAGCGAAGAGGATGAGCATCAGCAGACCAGGGCCGAGTAGCAGATTCCATAGGATGATTCTCTGGCGGACAGATTCCATGGATTTGTTTGCCTTGACTTGCAGGCCGCGCAGTTCTGTGTCTGCCGCCATCAGCCTGTCATACATATTTCGTAGTTTTTCGCCCTCGGTGTCGGAGAATGTCCCGTTGTTGGACGACGCTTCCAGTTTTCTGACTTCCTCTGCCAGCGTATCCCGTTCCTGCTGATAGGAATCGAGCATTTTCTGGTATTCTGTCCGAAGCAACTGCTGTTGTTCTTCCAGCCGTGTGAGGCTTCTGTTGACGAATGAACGGTTGCGGAGATTCATCAGGCCGTCGTCGGACATACGGAGGCTGTCCATGAAGTTGAGGAACAACTGAAGATTGTCGGTCTTACGATTTTTAGTGAAATTGTCATGAAGGCAATCCGCGTCGCAGAAAATGATGACGCGTGTCGGTTTGGATGTGTGGGTGCTATCATAGGCAGACGGCAGTTTCCCTTCCAGCGATAGTGCCAGGCAGTATTCGACATTGTCGGAGGAATAGTCCTTTTCGAGTTGACTTTGATGGCGGAATGCCTGTTGTGACTCAACGAGTTGAGCCGTGGTGCCTGTGGTGAGTAGCGGCGTGGCGCGGACATCAGCGATGTCCTGCCACGTGACAGAACCAGCGAGAAAGACTTCGACGTGGCTCAGGTAGGCCGTGAGGTCCTGCTTGCGGGAAATGCAATTCTCTGTGAGAGACAGCCATTCGATGTGGTTTTCAGGGACGGATTGGCGGTTCAGTACAATCGTTGCCAGCGAACGGTCAAGGACAAGTTTGTTTTCTGAATATGTAATTCCCCAGGCCTTGGGAAGTTCTCCAAGATTGGAGGTACTGATGCACCCCTGTGCCTTTTGGCCGCTTGTCAGCATCATGTCCGTCCAGCAGCCTGGGTCAATGAAAGCCATCAGGCGTCCGCCTCTCTGGATGAAATCATCCAATGCCTTCTGTGTCTGCGAATTAAGTGTCATCGGGTGAATCATAAGCAAGACATCGATATTTTCTGGGACTGCCGTTGTCTGGTCAGGCATTGGCAACAGTTCATAGTTGCAGTCACGCAGGGCTGTCAAGGCAGTCCATTCTTGCAAATGGTGCTTCTGTTCGGCGTCAATGCCTCCGAAGACGGGGAGACGGCTCATGACTCCGATGGTGACTGGCTTGTCATCGGAGATTTGCATCAAAGCGCGTGTGATGTCGTATTCCAGGCCATTTTGTGCGCTTGGGTTCAATTGTCTCAGGCTGATGTCATGATGTCCAAGTCTCCTGAAGCAGATGCCCATGCAGAAGCGTGACGAGGCATCGTCCTTTCTCAGTTCCTCGAAAAGCATTCCGCTACGCATTGCCTGTTCTTCGGCAGACGAGCCTGGAATTGGGTCGTGGCGTTGAATCAGAAGTTTTCCGTTGGCGTGCTGCTGATATTCATCAAGAAGTTCGTTGACATAATCGCAGTAACTTTGGAGGCTGGGGGGCATGCCCGAGACGCTTTTGCTGAGGTAGAGATCAATGGTGACAGGGCGAGTCAGTCCTTCGAGGATACGCCTTGTTTCAGCGGTCAGTGTGAAGCGCTTCTCCGCCGTGGTGTCGAGTCGTGGCCTCCAGAAATGGAAAAGCGCGTTGATGGCGATGATGGCCAGCAATGAAAGAAGGATAGCCTTTGTCAGTTTCATGTTTCCTATCTCCTTGCCGCCTAGTGTTTTCCCTTTTGAAGGATGATGATTGTCCCCATCAGGAAAACGGCCATGATGGATAGGAGATAGACGCAGTCTCCAGCGTCGATGACGCCGCGTTGAAATGTCTCGAACCGTCTGCTGACGCTCAGTCCTGCAATGACATTCTGCAATGCATTGTCGCCAAGCCATTCGCGGATGAACATCATGGTTGACTGGTGTCCGCCGAGAATGAGAAAGAGGCAGATGACGGCACTTGAAACATAACTGATAACCTGGTTTGAGGTTACCGCCGACATCAGCGAGCAGATTGACAGCATGGCGCCGCTTAGCAGAATGCTTCCAAGATAGCCGCTGAGCATGGGGCCGATATCTGGCTTGCCGAGATATAACACTGTTGCAGGAATTGGAAAACTTAGCAGGAGAGCAAGAAAGAGAAAGGAGAGACCCGCGAGGAATTTTCCAAGGACTGCCTGCCAGATATGAATGGGAAGCGTCAATAGCAATTCAAAAGTGCGTTGACGGCGTTCCTCGCACCACATCCTCATACCGACCGCTGGAACGAATGCGGCAAATATAACTGGCAACCAATAGAAATACGCTCGCATGGACGCTTCGTTGAGGATGAAGAAATTTCCCCAGAAGAACGTCGCGCACACGGACATCAGAAGAAAAGCAACAAGGAATATCAGGGCGATAGGCGTGAGAAAATACCCCGCGAATTCTTTTTTTGTAATCAAGGCCACGGTGTTCATCAGGCATTGCCCTCCTCGGCAAAATAGTCGTAGAGATGGCCTCTTACAGCGTCTATGGGAGAGTCCAGTTTGATATGACCATGTTCGATGACGATGACGCGGGTGCAGATGGCTTCGACCTCGTCAAGGATATGCGTGGATACGATGATTGCCTTGGAATGACCCATTTGCTGTATAAGTTTTTGCATGTCATGCTTTTGAGTTGGGTCAAGCCCATCCGTCGGCTCGTCAAGGATGAGACCGCTTGGGTCGCCGAGCAATGCCTGTGCGAGGCATGTCCGATGGGTATAGCCTTTTGAAAGCGTGGAGATGCGCTGGCGTTTTACTGGCTCCAGTTTGCAGACATTCAGGACTCGCTGGACCTCATCTGTCAGTTTTGTTCCTCGCTTTCCTTTCAGGCCGCAGACAAATGTCAGGAAATCTTCGACTTTCATATCTCCATAGACTGGAGCATTTTCAGGAAGATATCCCATAAGTCTTTTTGCCGCAATGGGATTCTCCTGAATATCGTGTCCGCCGACGGTTATGCTCCCTGCGTCTGGCGTGAGATATCCAGCCATCATGCGCATCGTTGTGGATTTGCCAGCGCCATTGGCTCCAAGAAAGCCGAGGACTTCGCCTGCATTGACTTCAAACGACATGTCGGCGACAGCACGAATTGAACCGAAACGCTTGCTGACTCCAGTTAGTTTGAACATTTCATGACCTCCTGTTCGCAAGCGAGGCATAACTGACGCAACGGATGCCGAATACCTTGGAACGAAGGCATTTCCATTGTGATTCAGGAGTCCATGGCAGTTCTTTTGCGCTTCCATGCTCAAGCATCAAGATGCCATCAGGTGACATCAGTTGTGCCATGCCGTCATCCAGCATTAGTTCCCGCCAGCCATATTGCCCTTGGGCAGTTTCGTACGGCGGGTCAGCGAGAATCACGTCAATGCGTCCTGCCAGTGAAGAAAGAATCGTTGAGGCATTTTTGGCATCCTCGACATGAAGAATATAGCCGTTTGCGATTGCCATCTGTTTTTCGACCAACGCAATGTTTCGCTTGATGACCTCGGAATTTCTCCTGTTGATTTCAAAGCCGTGGACAACAGAAGCCCCTCTGCTCAAGGCCTCAAGACCGAGTGCTCCAGTGCCTGCGAAAAGGTCCAGGACGGTTTTTCCTGTCAAATCCCCCAATGTGGAGAAGATGGACTCCTTGACCCTGTCTTCTGTCGGGCGGACATCCATGCCTGTAGGGGTTTCTAGGTGAATGCCGCCAGCCATGCCGCTAATGATTCGCATAGTCGTTGCCTCCTTGCTGGGTTACTTGGAGAGATAGGCTGACGAGACGCCGTTGCATCGTGGACAACGCGCGACTGGTGCCTGGCGCCTGACAAGGAAAACCCTGTTGCAACTGGAGCAACGGACCAACCTTGGACGGGATAGTTCCCAGCCGAGGGAACGGGACCGCATGACGAAATACAGATATGCGATGGCGGCTAGCCCGATGATGACGAAGGTGTATGCGAGAAGGATATCAGGTAGGCTCATGGCAAATGTTCCAATGCAGATATTATGATGTGTTTTTAGAGGATAGCCTGTGGATGATGTTTCGTGGAAGTTTAGCGCAGTGGACCTCGCGTGAATTCCACAAGATATTCCACAAGATGGCCTGACGAGGCAATCAGTGGCGCGTCCGTATGATGATGTCCAGAAGAGGCATGTTGTTTCTGTACCCACGCGATGACCATGTCGTCCAATTCGGGAATACCGCTACTTTGTCGCAGATGGACTCTTGGACAGCGCAGATGACCTGTAATGATATCTACATGGATTTCATATAGATCTGATATGTCGCTATCTTCGGGCTTTTTTGTATTTGACGAGAGAATGGCGGCACCTTGCCGTGCGAGGTCATCGGCGGGAACGCTTTCCCATGCGCTGTTTTCATATTTGTTGACGAGGACCACAGGGCTTTCTGGCCAAGGGGTGGGGCGAAGAACTCCCGCAAAACTATTGTGGCGTGCCATATGGCGACCGATGCCAAGGGTGTTGTCAAGGGAATTCGCCTTCAGGTCGAAATCGCGTGCCAGCAATCCGCTGGAGGCAAGAAGCCGCTGGTAGTTCAGTGCCTGCAATGGCAGAAGAGGCAGTTTGGGGAGGAAACTGTCGAGTTGCGCGGTGATTTCATGCCAGTCAAGGGATATGTCGGCCTCGAATCTGCGTTTGGACGTTTGATTTCGTGCTTGCTTTTTAATTTCAGGGGACACAGACAATAGAGTGTCAGATGATTCAGGCAGATTTAAAAGGTTGATGTCTGGCTCTGGATGCTCCAGAAGATTCGCCCAGTTCAGGAAATCGGCGGCTTCTGGAGTCAACCTTTTGTCAGAACTGTCCATTGCCCAGACATTTAAGGTGTCTTCTTCCTCTGTGGACGGAAGTAGGGCAGGGGATGTTCGACGGCTTTTCATGTGCACCGCCAGCAGGAAAAGGCCATTGAGGATGACGACACAAAGGAATGACATCAGCAGACGCTGCCAGCCGTTTGCCTGTGTATGTGCCCCATGTGTTTTTTTCATTGCTGTAAGATTCTAAATTCAAAATAGATGAAATTATTCTGTCGGGGACATCGCCTTGAAGACCACGTCCATTTTCCTGTCACGGATTTTCTTCAGTATGGCATCGATGGTTTCGACTGGCACACTGGGTGCCGCGCTGAGGACGAGTTTCGGTCTGAAGCCCTTTCGCTCCTGCTGGTTGCCGCCGTTGGCGTTGGAATAGATTTTCTTGAGTTTTGTCGCTTCCATTTCCAATTCGTTTTCCAGTTCATCCATGGTGACAGGCTTCATATTCAGTTGCAGTTTGATTCCATTGTCATTGGCGACCGTGAGAACCATTTTATCTGCGATGACATACTGGCTGAAATCCTCCTTGAGGCCGAAAGTGGATATGGGTTCGCCTTCTTCATCAACAAGCCCAGCATTCGTCGCGAACAGAACTCCTGGCAAATAGAGCATACTGCTGCTTAGGACGAACAGCAGCAGAAGAATGAAGAACAGGTCAAGCAGGGCGACCAGCGGATAACGCCCCGCGTGATAGGTGCATTTACTTTTCCACCGAATCATGCGCATGTTCCTCTGATTTCTCGTTCGATGAATCCGCTATTTCCAGGGAAGTTTTTGTCGGGGTGTTCTTCCATTCCTTTGTCAGCATGAAATAGGTCATTTCGGAAGCCGCTTTCTCCATGTCGCCGACGATTGTGGCAATGCATTCGGTCAGAATGAAGTAGAAGCAATGGACTGCGACCGCGACGATGAGGCCAAGGGCAGTTGTGAACAACGCATTCATGACAGGACCGATGAGTTCAGCCATTGGAGTGAAGTTACCCGTGTCTTTGACTTGGCTGAATATTTCCATGAGGCTGAGCAATGTTCCGAGAAGTCCAAGGATTGGCGCGACGTTTCCGATTCCCGCCATGAGTTTGACGCCACGTTCCAGACGCGGAAGTTCGGTCATGGCAGCCTCGTCTGTCGCCTGGCGAAGTGCTGCGTCTCCTTTGTCATAATGTGTGATGACTGCGCGCACGACCGACGACACTGGTGTCGGTTTGCTGTCGCATATCGCCACTGCCTCGACAATCTTGTTGTTTCTGACGATATTGAACAAACCATGCAAGAAGCCATCGACATTGACCTGGCAGCGGTGATAGTAGAAGAAACGCTCAAGAAAAATCCATAATGCGACGCACAGAGCGCCTATTAGCACATATCCTACAGGTCCGCAGTTTTCAAGTATGACTTTTAGACTATCCATTGTTGCTCCATTATTCAATGTCACGATAAAGACGTTAAATTATATAATGTAGCATACATTGCTCCAAAAGCGAAATCAGATGAGATGAATCAGCCGTGATTGTCAAAAGAAAAAAGCGGGGTTTCAGTCAAAAAGCCTGAAACCCCGCAGATGGTTGAATGTGCCTCAAGTGGCGGTGAAGAATTATTCGTCGTATGGAACCATGACTTCTGAACCTGCCTTCAGTTCATCTCCTTCCTTATAGGTTGGATTGTGTTGCATGAATGTCTCTTTGGTGATGCTGTAAGCGCTCAGAATGTCTGGGAGTGTTTCTCCCTCTTTGACAATATGCGGATAGAATTTAATTTTTTTGTTTGATGTTTCAGCGGTTCCAGGGATGAGCGCGGTGGTGATTTCCGTTGTGTCTTGGTTGGTGGTGAGGTCGATGACTGCGCCAGGCGTGACTGTCGTGGGTTCAGGAGTTGCGGCTGCTGCTTCAGGCGTGGTCGTCTGTTCTGGCGGCACGGCTGCGGCCTGGTTGTCATTGACAGCGGGAACGTCCGAGGGGATGCCGAATTCTGCGGGAGTTTCAGTGGCATTGGCAGGCTTTTTGACGATGAGCACCTGACCGATGCGCAGGTTGGAACTCTTCAGGTTGTTCCATTTCCACAAATCTTTGTCGCTGACTTTGTATTTACGCGCCAGTGTCCAGAGATTGTCGCCGCTGACAACGATGTGCTTGTCTGCTGACAGGCCAGTGGATGCTGCTGGCTTGGATGTGCTTGAAGTCGTCTTCTTTTCTTTAGGGGCAGGGGCGGCTTGTGGTTCCGTGGTGGAGTCCTTGCGCAGGATGAGAACCTGCCCGATAGTCAGGCGGTCGGATTTCAGATTGTTCATGCTGCGGATGCTGTCAACGCTGAGGCCGTATTTATGGGCGATTTTCCAGAGGCTGTCACCACCCATGACGACATATTTACCGTCAGCAGGCAACGGCTTGGCAGTAACATTGCTTGACGCAGTCGTTTTTGGCTTGGCTGGCGCTGGCTTTGGCGGAACAGGCGCGATTACGGGGGCTGGTGATGTGTTCTGTGGCGGTTGCGGCGCGATGGGTGTTGACTCCGTTGCGAGCACAGCATTGGCAGGCAAAGTCAGGATTTGACCAGCCTTGATGCCTGAACCATTGCCGAGATTATTAAGCAGCGCGATGTCCTCCCAACGGACGGAATACATGCGTGCGATTGAAATGAGGGTGTCGCCTTTCTTAACGGTATAAGTAAGTTCTCCTGCCTGAACACCTCCAGGAAGCGTCATGACATCGCCTGGCTGGTCTGACGGAAGGACGGTGGTGTTGCCTGTGCTCAAATCTTGGATGACAGGCGCGGTGTTCACCTCATTGCCGATTGGCTGTGGAATGACGGCATCCTGTACAGGGACTGATGTGTCAACTGGCGGCGGCACGACAGAGGCGATTCTGCCTGCTCCAAGAACGCTGTCCTCTTCGGAGATGGCTGGTTCGGACATTTCAGAAACCTGATTGGCCTGAACTGCGTCCGTTGTCTCAGTTGGGACGTTTTTTAACTGGAATGGCGAACTAAACGGTGGAGGAACCACCCCACGGCTTCCCAGGAAGCCATCCGCGCCTGCTATACGTGCTATCGGCTGGTTCTTTGAACTGCAACCTGTCATCAACATCATTGCGGAAGTAATACCCGCCATCATTCCAATTGCTACCGTCTTTTTCATTTGTCTCACCTTTACTTCCTTTCTTGCTCGTTATGGTTCCGCAATCTGTTGACCAGATCGACGAAACGACTGCCTCGTTCTATATAATCTTTAAACATATCCTGACTGGCGCAACCTGGCGAAAGAAGCACGGTTCCGCCGTCTTCCACGCACTTGACTGCCTGGTTGAAGGCGTCTTCAAGGCTGTCGCATCGCCTGCATGGGATTTGCCTTCCCCACGCCGTCGCCAATTCGTCCCTGCTCGTTCCAATGAGGAATGCGCCTTTGACGCATGTATTCATGGCTGGCAGTGCCGCTTCCAGATTGCATCCTTTGGTCAATCCGCCTGCAATCAGCGCGATGTCTTTGGAGCCATTGCCGAATTTACGCAGACTCTGCACCAGGGCATCCAGGTTGGTCGCCTTGGAATCGTTGACAAAACGCACATTGTTGTGCTCTCCAACGATTTCCATTCGGTGTGGGCCGATGTGGAATGTCGTGAGATGCGGTGCCAGTTCGGCGGCTGGAATTCCAATGGATTCGCCCATGGCAATCACTGCCAGGCAGTTTTCATAATTGTGCATGCCATCATACGACAGGGCCGAAAGAGGTAGCAGTTTTATGTAATTGCCGTCAATTCGCCGACATAGGGCGTTGTCATGGACGACATAGTCGGCGAGCGCATCCGCCTCGGAGGAGAAGGTCAGGCATTTCCTTCCTGACAGCGCATCGGCGGCTGCAGAGTCGCGGAGAATGTCGGAACGCACAATACAGGTGCCATCGGGGACGACCTGGCGCAACAGGCGCAGTTTCATGTCCCTGTAGTTTTCCATTGTCCCGTGCCTTGACAAGTGGTCTGGGGTAATGTTGAGCAGTGCCGCCGATTGGCAGGGGAAATGCCCCGTCAACTCCATTTGGAAGGAACTGACTTCCACGACAAGAATGTCATTGTTTGTTTTCTCCAATGCGACTTGCGACAACGGCAATCCGATGTTTCCGCATGAGCGGACGCTTTTGCCAAGCGTTTCCAGGCAGTGCGTCAACATCTCAACGACGGTTGTTTTCCCATTTGTGCCTGTGATGGCCAGTTTCATGCCATTGCAGTATCTGCTTCCGAATTCCAGTTCGCTAATGACGGGACATCCAAGGCCCTGAAAGTAGTTCACCATGGCGGATGAGTCAGGTACTCCAGGGCTGACAATGCACAAGTCGCATTCTGGGTGCTGCGCTGGCGGCTGCCAGTTGGTTTCCATGCGGATGCCCTCTGCCGACAATTGACGCTGTGTATCCAGCAGTCGGCTCCCGCAGCCAGTATCCGCAAGGCAGACACTGGCACCTTCCCGACAGGCAAGACGCGCTGCAGACAAACCGCTTGCCCCAGCACCGAGAACCATTATGTGTTTATTTTCTAAATCACTCATTAATAAAAAGTTATGTAATATTCCCAAATTGTTGGGAAAAAGATACAATGTTACATACTATAAATTATCTCAACTTCAACACAAATCAACAGTTTTTTGGCAATATTTCTTGGGAAATTTTACAGTTTTGCAAAAATGAGGAATAATTAAATATTCTGGCCTGTTGAAGTGTTGAAAAGACAATATATATTGTTCTTTGTTCGTTATATACAGGCAGATTATCATTTATTCATCCTCGTTGGATTTCCATAACACTTCATGTCATCCCCTTTTCCATCGCCTGTAGCGTCCTCCAATGACGAGGATTTCTTTTTTCCCGATAATCCTGGCGATTATTTTGAGAAGGAATCCGCGCGTCTGGATTTTGGGCTGCCCGTTGAAGAACCTCAGTTGCGGAATATCACGACGCTGGCGACTGGCGGCACGGGGGAGATTTTTTCGGCTCGGGATGATACTCTTGGAAGAACCGTTGCAGTCAAGGCATTGAACCGACAGTTCCTTTACACGCCAGACCAGATGGAGCGTCTTGTGCGTGAGGCAAAGACTGCGGCTCAACTTGAGCATCCTAATATAGTTCCAATCCATACGCTTGGAGTAAGCCCGACGCGTGGTGTCTATTTCACTATGAAGCGTTTGCGCGGGGATTCGCTGCGCCATATCATCACGCAGTTGTATCTGAGAAACCCTGGCTATGTCAGAGAATACTCGATTGCCTCGCGGCTCAATATCTTTCTTAAAATCTGCCAGGGCGTCAGTTATGCGCACAATAATGGAATCATCCATCGTGATCTGAAGCCTGAGAATGTCATCGTTGGTAATTTTGGCGAAGTCACCATCATCGATTGGGGGTTGGTGAAAAAGGTGCATACGGCGGCCGTGTTTCAGGGGAAAAGTCAACTGCGGCCAGGTGAAGGCGAGCACTCCAAAAGTGTTCGTGAAACGGAAAATGTCATCAATTTGCCGAATTCAAATCTGACTGTCACTGGTGAAATCAATGGCACTCCGCGTTTTATGTCACCTGAACAGACGTATGGCGACAACCGTGATATTGATGCCAGGTCAGATATCTACGCACTCGGCATCATCCTTTATGAACTTCTCACTTTCACAAATCCGTTCGGGCATTTGCAGGATGAAGAGGAAATCATGGATGCCGTTTCCAGAGGCGAATTCAGAAAGCCGCGTGAAACGAAATTCGGTGCCAGCATCAGCGCGGAATTGGAGGCAATCTGCCTTAAGGCGATGAGCACGGCACGAGAGAACCGCTATCAGAGCGTCAGGGAACTCATTCGAGATGTTCGTGCGCATCTGGAAGACCGTGCGGTCAGTGCGTATGATGCGCCGTTGCGCGCGAAAGTGACCAAATGGATTTACAGGAATCCCATCAAGACCGCAGTCTTGCTCAGTTCGGTTGTCGCCATTGTGGCGTATATGCTTACCATGCACATTGTCACAGGATTTGCTGCGAAGGAGACCTTGCTGATTGCTGCGAAGGACTGCGATTTGGTTCTGAAGAAACTTGCGGCGCTTGAGAAGAACATTGTCAATTCCGAGGAGCAGGATAGCGGCGTGGCTTCTCAACTGTTTGAAAAGCAGCAGACGACGATAGATGAAATAGATAATCTCACGGTGACGATAACCATGCTGCTGGGTACCATTCCGCAGCAGCAGTATGATTACCAGATCATGCGTTTGAAAGAGAAGTTGATGTCAACGCGAATCCGCTTTACATTGGCACATGGCAGTTACAATGACATGAAGAAAGTCAAGGGGATGATGATAGCGCAGTTTGGCTATGGCTCGGAGGGCATCTCCAAAAGGCTGCGTCAATTGGAAAATGCCCTGGACAAAGTGTTGATGGGAATGTGTACCATTTCCATTGAATCTTCGTCGCAGGGGGCGACGTTTACCATTTCGCCGATAATCGAGGATTCCCAGACGGGATTTAGAACACCAGGGGAAATCTTGTCACTTCCTCAAAATACTTTGCCAGTGACTCCCTTCCAGTTGCCCAAGGGGGATTATTTCATTAAGTTCAGTTTTGGAAATACCCCTGATATCACGCTTGGCTTTTCATTGAACCATGCGGAATTTGCGAAAATCAACATCAATTTCCCAACGGAATATCCTGCGGGGACAGTGTTCATTCCTGAACAGAAGACAACGCTTCTGAGAAGAGTCTATGGCGAGCATTACCGTGAGATCGTGGAACAGTCTCCGCCAGGAAGACCTTTCTTCATTTCTGCGCATGAGGTTACTTTTGGAGAGTATCTGGAATTCTGGAAGCAATTGGAGTCAGATGAACTGAAGGACAAATTCCGTTCCCATATCCGCCTGGAGGAAAATGACCAGCATACTCTTTTGCCGTGGAACGACAAGGGTGTCCTGCGGACAAATACTGTCGATGGCAAAAGGATGTTCCTGCCTGACATGCCTGTCGTGGGGATTTCACATGCGGCGGCCGTCGCATTCTGCAAATGGAAAGGACGCCAGTTGAATAGAATCTGCCGACTTCCAACAGTGACTGAATGGCTGCGAGCGGCAACGGGGGATGATGCGAGGAAGTTTCCATGGGGGAACGTCTTTGTCAATACCGCCGCTTTCATCGGGGAAAACCGCGATGCTTTCAAATCCTATCCGCTTTTCGCGCCTGTAGGGACTTTCAAAAAGGATGTCTCGCCATACGGTTTGTTTGACATGGCGGGTAATGCGCGGGAATGGACTTCGACATTGTTTCCTGATGACAAGGAATATCAGGTCAAAGGTGCCTCAGCCTCGACGACGAAGCGTTTTCTGCCGTTGGACCAGGCGACGTCCCTGTCTTCCTTCCCCTCGGACATCGGCTTCCGCTATGTGTTAGAATACATGGACAATATTGATGTCCTTCCAGAAGAAGGCATGTCGGAACCGTGGTAGGATGCTGTAGAAGAAACGCCGCGCAAATACCCTACGGTGTTGCACGGCGTTTTGATGTTTGTGTCGTGTCTCTTGTAATCAGAAGCCGAATCTGGCTTTGATGGTTTCCTGTGCCATGTCTTCTTTTGTGAAAAAGATATCTGCGGTGGCAGGGATGGCGATGCCATCCGCATGGGCACGCTCTGAACCGCCGCCTGTAAGATTGACAAGGATGATGTCGTCGGAATAGAATGCATTGGCCTCGGCTTCCATCAGGAAAGCAGCAAGGCAGACTTGCGCCGCTTTGTCCAAGTCGATACCTTCCAACGACATGAAGAGTTTTCCTGCATTCGCCGCATCTTCGTTGGACGGAACGGCGAAAATGCCGCCCGTTTCTGAAAGCGCGTCGAAGAGGCCGCCCGTGAGACTGTATGGCGGTTTCCTGTTGCCGAGCACAGGGGAATAGGCCGCGCGTGCCATCTCGCGTGCTTTTTCGACGGGGATGTCAGGCAATGCCCTGGAGTGTGCTTCCCATGCCGCTGCCATTATCGGAAACGCCTGAGTCTGCGAAAGATGCAGCCGAGGCAGTTTCTGTCCGTATGTCGCGTCTGTCACAAGACGCCATGCCATTTCCCAGACGGCAATCGCCCCCGTGCCAGAACCGACGGATTGGAAATAATGGTCGGGAATCGCATGGATTGCTTCTGTGGCCGCGAGAATGACCGTGCCCATGCCGTCACGTCTGGCGACGTTCTTGGCTCCACCTTCAGGAAAGAAACGGTCCGTGAAATCGCAAATTCTGTCAGCGAGTTGAATGGCGTCAAAATAATCGGCGTCTTTCAAAACGACCAGTTTGACGCAATCCGCTTTTGGAACGGTCGTCCACATTTGCGGAATGGCAAATTCTGGTATGACAACGGTTGTGTTGACATGGTATTGCGAGCCGAATTCCAGAAACGCGCGGCCAGTGTTTCCAGCGGACGCCACGACAATGCTACGCGTTTCCTGCTCGGGGATGCGCGCCATGACGCAGGCGGCTTCCAGTTCCTTGAACGAGCATGTGGACATGCCGCCATCGCGTTCTGGCCAATAGCCGTTGAATGCGAAATAGAGGTTGGGCAGGTTGTATTTTTCGCAGAGTTCTTCATTCTGGAAAATGACGGTTCGCGGAGAACGCCCGTAGATTCTGCGAATGGGCAGCCAGTCATGGTATCTGAAAACGCCTTCAAGGTCATCGTCTGGCTCGAATCCTGCGACTTCGTAGTTCGCCTGAAGCATTGCTGGACCATGGTTTTCTGAACAAGAAAGCAGAAAGCCCTGCTCGGAATCCTCAAATGTCTCGCCACATTCGACACAGCGGAGATTGTAATGCATCAGATAGCCCTCTTAGTGTGTAAGTTGCTCTTTCATATAGCCTTCAATGATGTCCAATTCAGGCTTAAGGACGACCTTTCGGACAGGCAGGTCCTTGAGTGCGTCCAGCGTGGGATGATGGGCGAGATCTCCACCGAGAGCCTGCTGAATCGCCGAGGCAAATTTAGCAGGATGAGCCGTCGCCAGGCAGACCATCGGAATGCCTTCCAGCATGTTTTGGTGTGCGACGGCGACACCGACGGCCGTGTGCGGGTCGAGGATGACGTTTGTGTCGCGGTAGGTCTTGCCGATGGTTTCGAGCGTCATGGCGGTATCGCCGCGCCCCGCGGCGAACTGCGGGTCGCCACCGTCAATGAGGGTGATTGGCTGTCCTGAAAGGAACTGCGTCATCAGTTCACGGACCTTTGCGGGATTTTCTCCAACTCGATAATAGAGATAACGTTCGAAG
>JAGCTA010000148.1 GCA_017963875.1 Victivallales bacterium
AAACGGAGGCAAGGTCAAAGTGGAAAGAGACCTGCCAACAATGGCTGTCGGATGCGAGTATTCAGCCGTGGAGAAATGTGGGTTCAGTAGTCACAGCAGACATCTTCAGCGGCCAGATGTCATAACGCCATTCTCCCCCATGTTGGTAACTAATTTAATGGCTCAGGCACCTTACATATCGAAACTGCCAGACATTGTATTCTCAAAAAAACGGCAACCCTATTTTGACGTGCGAACAAATACAGTAAAATACAAGAGGGTAGTGGAAAAATATGTTGGCACTTGCGCGGAAGATAATGCAGCGAATTATGTATTGCATGCGTTGAATGCAGAACAACAGCCGGCTTCGCTTAAAGATTTGGTTTTTATCCATCCCGTCAGGACGAGGACTCTGAAAAGGGAACGGATGTGTAGTGTCTGTAGAACCATTTTTGCTGAACCGTAATGTACAACCGTGCATATCAGTTGACACATGACATGGACTGTTTTTTTGTGCTTAATGGCACGCCAGTTCATGTGGCAACCAATGGCGGTATTGTACACGCGAGGTTAGGAACTGTTGCGGAGCTTAAGGCTAATCAGAATATGGTCGCAAGGATGGAAGGCAGGTTCAGATTCAGCTTGAACTCTGGCTTCCTCTCAACACTAGATGCGGAAGATTTTCCGTCTCGTGAAGAGTTGGGCGGTCTGGGGCTTAAAGAGCCATTGTTTGAGACTTTGTTCGAAAATACCGAGTATAGCGACGTGCCTTTTCACTGGAAAGTGTATAGCCATAGTTTTGTGGAAATGGCAAGGAAAGGTTTCTGGTCATTCGATAGGATAGGTGAGGGAAGATTTGGACTGGACGATTATATGCTGGTGGCATGGCCTGCGGATATGAGCATTGAGAATAAGTCGCTAATAGGGCCACGATTTGAAATGGAATGTTGCGAGGACTGGCCAAGAGGGCCTGTGCTGAAAGGTGTTGAGTGGACACATTGGCCATTGATGGAGATTGTTAAAAGAGCCGGGATTATGGCGGAGTTGTTAAAGAAGGGAAAAGGATGAGAAATCGCGTTCGGTGATTCTTAGCCGTTTCTTTTGTTTGGTTTTCATGAGTTAAAATGTGATATGGGGTGTGCTACAAAAAACTTGCGACGGAAAGCTCTTTTCCGATCTCTTTTACTGCCTTAAAGATCTTAGAGGTTGTCTTCTCCCCGGGGTAGGAGACGTCGCTCTTGTATGCACGCATCTTGCTCTCGTTGATGCCTACATATTCGGCGAATCTGCTTACATTGATGAAATCGAAGTAGTTGAAGAACGAAGGGAGGTCGAAGCGATACTCGACGCTGATGTTCTTCATTTGGGGGGCGTTCTGGTTTTCTTTCAGTTGTTCTGCGATGGCTTCCTTGATGCTCTCAAGGAAGTCGGCTTTGGCTTTTTCGACGGAATCTCCGTATCCGCCGAAGTAGCTGTCGCCAAAGTGGTCCGCGGAATACACGGAGTATAATCCGTCCGTACTCCTTTCTACAATTGCCGTGATTTTAACTTGTGCCATTGTGATATGAGTTAAGGGCTTGTTCTAAATAATGCTTAGGGGTACCTCTAAATACCCGCCTGTTTAAGTATAGTCTTTAGCGTTCCGGCAGCAATCTCTTTTGACTGATGACGCGGCACTCTGATTTTGGCATTCGTTATAGGTGATAACCACACATCATGCTCCTTCCCGTGTGATATCTCATAGCAGCCGTGTTGCTTAAGTAGCTTTCTTAATTCACTGATCTTCATCTCTCATTTTTCATAGTTCGTGAGCAAAGGTAGCAAATATGCTACTAATTTCCAAAAGAAAGTAGCGAAAATGTGACTGTGCCATCCAGTCTGGACCGGAATCCGCATTCGCCCCCTTGGAATCCGCCGGAGATGTTGTAACTTTCGGAGAGCAGAAATGGAATCGCAAGATGCAGATCATAGATGACAGATTATTGGCGGAGCTCAGCGCCCAAGCGAGGGCGTCGGAGCGCCTGCGGAAGAACTTGAATTTCCACCGGAGCCTGGAAGAGAAGTGCCACAGGTTCCTGAATGCGTTGGAGCCCGGCACTGTCATCCCCATCCATCACCATCCGACGAAGGATGAAGGTGTCGTCATTCTCAAAGGCAAGGTGCGGGTGTTGACGTACAATGACGACGGCGCGGTTCAAGAGGAAGCAATCCTCTGTCGCGAGGAGGGCCGTTACGGAGTGGACATCCCCCGGAACGTCTGGCACGCGGTCGAATGCCTCGAGCCTGCCGTGCTCTATGAGTGCAAGGAGGGCCCCTTCATCCCGCATGAGCAGGAGGGTGTCCTGGAGGTGTAGAAAGAAGTAAAAACTTGAATCATGGTAGAAGAACTGTCCACCTTTTTCCCTTCGGACCTGGCCGACCTGGCCGGGCTGATCCGGGAGTTGTCGGAGACCAGCAACTGCGACGAGCGGTCGCTGGCCGACGCCCTGAACGACAAGAACGTCCACGTGTTCGTGATCCGGGACGGAGACCGCATCGGCCTGATCGGCGAGAACGGCGCCGGAAAGA
>JAGCTA010000149.1 GCA_017963875.1 Victivallales bacterium
GAAAAGGACAAACTGAAACTCGCCTTCCAGCACCAGTGCCGTCAATGAAGTCAATAGAAGCATGAGGCAAATGCTGATGCGAGTCCCTAGCAGAAGTGTCGTCAAGGCGGGAACCAGACAGTGTGGTAGTAACGACAAGAGATGAAGCACACTTCGTGAATCACTTGTCTGCCAGTGGATAAAGCACCATGTATTCAACCCAAAATGCAGAAAAGTCAGAAGACCGCACAATACCATAAGATTAGTTCTGAAAAAGAAATGCGGTCTCATGATATAAAGACAGAATACAAAGCACCAGAGCATTACTCCAAGCAAAAGAACCGTTTGCATGAAATTTCCAAGACGTTTTGCCCCAGCATCTTCCTCATGTTTTCTAATAAAATCCGCGTATTCGTTTATGACTGTTGTTTTTTCAGGTGTAACCACTTCTCCTGCGCGTGCCAGTCGTTCACCCGCCAGAATAATGCTGCGGTTGCCATTAGCGTCCGAATAGGGAAAATCCTCCTGGACATAGATGTCGTTTTCGACCTTGCCTTCGATGATGAAATCCACATTGGCAGGCTGTTGCCCAAAACAACGCCAACAATAGCAAAGGGAGCAAATAAGCCAAAGCACTAAAAAACAGATGAATGCCCGAAACAAACTATTCTTTGTGTTTCGAGATTCTCCATTTATGCCTGGCATAATGCCAGTTTGTAGTTTCTCGTTTGTCATAGTATCGCAACTAACTACCCGATGCGAGAGACACGTCCAGACGTATATTCATACGTTTTTACAAGCATCCAACCCACAGGGGCATCACCTTGATTCATATTTTGCAAAAAGCACGGCGGCATTATGGCCGCCGAAGCCGAAATTTGTTTTCAAAGCAAGTTTCACCTTCCGCTCCCTTGCACAATTCGGCACATAGTCCAAATCGCAATCGGGATCGGGATTCTCATAATTCATTGTTCCAGGAACAATACCTTCGCAAATGGCCTTGACGCAGACGATTGACTCGAATCCACCTGCCGCTCCAAGCATGTGGCCAGTCATGGATTTCGTACTGCTGACAGGAACATGATAGGCCTTTTCGCCTAGGACATCCTTCAGCGCGGCCGTTTCCATCTTATCATTCAAAGGGGTGGATGTTCCATGCGCGTTGACATAGTCCAACTCCTCAATTGAACGCCCCGAATGCGCAAATGCCATGCGGATTGCCTGTGCCGCGCCAGAACCGTCCGTCCGCGGTGCCGTGATATGATAGGCATCCCCGCTCAGTCCATACCCTACGACCTCCGCAAGGATTTCCGCTCCACGTGCCCTGGCATGGGCCTCGTCTTCAAGAACAAGCACACCAGCGCCTTCGGCTGGGACAAAACCGTCTCGGGAAGCGTCAAACGGGCGGCAAGCGTGCTCTGGATCGTCATTGTGGCTGGTACACAATGCTCTCATCGTGGAAAAACCCGCCTGTCCCAACGTGACAACACCAGCCTCCGCACCACCGCACAGCATGACATCGGCATCGCCTCGGCAAATCATCCAGAATGCCTCTCCAATGGAATGCAAACCAGAAGCACAAGCACTCACAATACCAAAATTCGGTCCCCTAAATCCATGTCTGATAGCAAGATAACCACTTCCCATGTCAGCAATCATCATAGGAACTGTCAATGGAGAAACACGCCCAGGACCATCTTTGAGCAGAACCGCCGTCTGTTCCGTCATTGTCGTAATGCCACCAATGCCAGCGGAAACCAGCACACCTGCCCGCAAACAGTCAAAATTCGCCGCATCCTTGACTCCAGACTGGAGGATTGCCTCCTCTGCAGCGACCACGGCAAACTGGCAGAAGCGGTCCATCCGATGCGCCTCCTTGTCACCGAGAAGCACCGCCACATCCAGGCCCTTCACTTCTCCTGCAATGCGGCATTTGTAGTCCGATGCATCAAATTGAGTGATGACGCCAATGCCAGAACAGCCGTTCAAGAGCCCTTGCCAACTGTCGGCGACATTGTTTCCCAATGACGTCACAGCGCCAAGCCCTGTCACAACCACTCGATGATTTTCCGACATCTTTGCCTCCAATTACAATCGTAATTTTCTGAAACTTATTTATAACATGATAATAATAAACGAGTTACAGAGACATAAACATCCTTATCAGGCGATAAGTTCCAAAAACACGAAAAAGCCACACACCGCCGTGCATGGCTTCTCAATCATTTGATCTACAGTCGTAACCGCTGCATCAATCGCCTGTACCGATTTTCTTCTCAACATAACTTATGGCATCTCCGACAGTTGTCAACTGCTCGGCTTCCTCATCAGGAATATCTGTATTAAAAGCAGATTCCAGAGCCATCACCAATTCAATCGTATCCAATGAATCCGCGCCCAGGTCTTCAATGAACTTCGCCTCTGGAACAACCTGTGATTCCTGGCAATTCAACTGTTCAGTAATGATTTTAACGACGAGTTTTGCATTCTTTGACAATTCTGCCATGATTTTCAACTCCTGTTTGCAATTTGTATTATTTTTGTTTATAATTTTCGATTGTTCGTCCAGTTTGCCTCTTGGTTATCTCTGTAGGCGAGGCATTTTTCAAAAACATGTTATCCTAATGTAGCACATTTTCAGTAGAATTCAAACAAACGGGAAAAAACGAGCGAAAAAGTGCGTTGCATTCCCCCGCATCACATGGCAAGCCCCCCGTCAATGCTGAGCACTTGTCCTGTAATGTATGCCGCATCATCTGACAAGAGGAAAGCGACGGCTGCCGCCACTTCCTGAGTTAGTCCAATCCGCCCCATGGGAATCTGCGTTTTTATCCCATCTTGCTGCTCCTGCGTCAAAGACGCTGTCATGTCCGTATCGATAAAACCAGGGGCGATAACATTGACCGTTATACCACGTCCGGCGATTTCCTTCGCCAAAGACTTGCTGAAACCAATGACCCCTGCCTTTGATGCCGCATAGTTGCACTGTCCCGCATTTCCACGAAGCCCGACAATGGAGGAGATATTGACTATGCGCCCTGAACGTGCACGGACCATCGCCTTGGACACCGCCCTGGTGACATTGAACACGCCTTTCAGATTGACAGCAAGCACGTCATCCCAATCAGCCTCCTTCATTCGCATCAGCAATCCGTCCCTTGTGATGCCTGCATCATTGACCAGCATGTCAATCTTGCCGAAATCAGCCAAAACTGCCGTGACCATCGCCTCGACTGCCTGAGTATCGGAAACATCCACAGAATACCCTTTGGAAACGATGCCGAATGTTGCAGACAACTTTTCAGCCGCGTCAGCAGCCCCCTTTTCGGAACGGCTGGCAACCGCCACTGAAACACCTGCGGCAGCCAGGCGTTCGCATACCGCAAATCCGATTCCACGACTGCCGCCTGTCACCAATGCCACCTTGTCCTGCTTGCATTCAGTCATATCCTTCTCCAAAAACAATTGATTTCAAAATTTAACCTATCAACTTGCCCAGCAAAGCCTTTAAGGAATCCACTGAATTGACGCTGGCATTCGGGAAACTCCTGTCTATGCGTTTCATAAACCCAGCAAGGACACTGCCAGGGCCAAATTCCACCAACATATCGCAATGCTTCATCATCGTGCGCACACAATCCTCCCAACGCACGCTGGAGCAAACCTGAAGCGTCAGATTCCTCCGTATGCTTTCGATCTCCCCTGAAACGGTTCCCGTGACATTCTGAACAACGGGATAATTGGGCTTTTTCAAGGGAACATCCGCCAGATATCTGCCAAAACTTTCAGATGCAGACGCCATAAGACGTGAATGATATGCTCCCGCAACAGTCAATTCAACTGCCCGAATCTCCTTGTCAGCAAAGAGTTTCAGCGCTTTTTCCAAAGCGGTCTTTTCACCGCTGACGACCACTTGCCCTGGGCAATTCAAATTAGCGATATCCACGCCTGCTTCATTGGCAATCGAGGAGACGATGTCCATGTTAGCCCCCAGAATCGCGGCCATGCCACCGCTGGTTTCGCGGCAAGCGGCATCCATCAATTCGCCGCGCTTTGCGACAATTCGCAACCCATCGGCGAAACCAAATGTCCCAGCAGCGCAAAACGCCGAGAATTCCCCTAGACTCAATCCTCCGCAAATGGCTGGCACCTCATCTGGCAATTCTTCCTTGAATGCCGCCAGACATGCCTGTGACATCGCATAGATCGCAGGCTGGCAGTTGGCGCAACTCGTCAACTCCTCCGCAGTCCCTTCAAAACACAACTTCGACAAAGTTCTTCCCAGCACCTCGTCCGCCTCGTCAAAAATCGCCTTGGCGGCGGGAGAGGAATCGTACAAGTCACGTCCCATGCCAGGGAATTGCGCGCCCTGCCCTGCAAACATAAAGCCCAATCGCATTTTCTCACCTGAATAATTATAAATTTGCAAAAAGACAACTGGAAACCATGATCACGGATTGAGCGATTTCTCACATGCTTTTACAGGTTAAGTGGTATCTCAATGTTCTTGACCTGTTCTGCAATCAGGGAATTGATTTCCTGTTTAACAGCCTCGCCAGCCGCCCTGATGCCATTGCAGACAGACTTGCCGTCTGATATGCCATGGCCAATGATGACAACCCCCTTGACACCAAGCAATGGCGCGCCACCATATTCAGCAGGATCCATGGCCTGCTTCAAATCATGGAACGCCTGCCGAGACAACATCGCCCCAAATTTGCTCATGATATGGCTCATCAGAGACTTTTTAAGAAGATGGCCTATTGATTTTGCCAGTTGCTCGCAACTTTTCAACATGACATTGCCGACAAAGCCATCGCAGACAACCACATCAACTTTACCCGAAAACAGGTCATGTCCCTCGCAATTGCCAATAAAATTGATGTCCACATCCTGCAACATCTGAAAAGCGCTTTGAGTCAGCCGATTTCCCTTGCCATCCTCAGTGCCATTGCAAATCAACGCAACTCTAGGATTCTCTATTTTCAGAATCTGGCTGGCATAAATGGACCCCATCACTGCATAATGCACAAGATTGGCGGGAGAGCAGTCAACAGACGCACCCGCATCAAGCAGAACAAAACGACCAGTCTCAGACGGCATCGTCGTTGCAATGCCAGGCCTCTCGATTCCTTCAAGCATCTTTAAATTGAAATATGCGGAAGCAACGGCCGCCCCTGTGCTACCAGCGCTGAAAACGCCAGCGGCCTTGCCGTCTCGCACAAGTTTTACAGCCACATTGATGGAGGAATCGCGTTTATGCCGTACAGCCGACACGGGATGCTCCCCCATCATGATGACTTCTGAAGAATGAACAAGTTCCAAACGGCTGTCGCCCAACTTGCCGATCCGCTTCAATTCCTCTTCCATGCTGGCCTGATCGCCGACCAGAAGCAACCGAAATGCATCGCCAAAGCGATCCAACGCCATCCCGACACCATCAATAATCGCAGACGGCGCATTATCGCCCCCCATCACATCGACTGCTATCGAAATTGGCTCTTCGTTCATTTTTCCAGTTGCCTTTTTTCTTCGGACACAAAACAAAAATGCGCGAACCGTTGTTTAACGACCGCGCAGGAAACTCTCATTTTCCCCCCTTCAACGCCATCAACGAAGGAAAAGGGGAAACGGATAGCCGCCAGACGCTTATAACGTCCGACGACTATAAGCATCAACTGTTTATTAGTCCTCTTTGACTTTGATTGTCAAGACCTGGCGTCCGTCATACTGTCCGCACTTTTTGCAGACGCGATGGGGAAGACAGGGTGCTCCACATGCAGGGCATAGACTGACCTGAACTCCTTTATAGCGGTTGGAAGCGTGACGAACTCTCACTTTGCGTTTGCTGACTTTACTTTGCTGAACAGCCATGGTTCCTTGTCTCCAGTTGTTGTTTTGGCCGCGTTTCCGCGCCCAGTGGTAATATTGTTTCTTTTAATGGAAATAAAAAACTTCTGAAATATCGGGAATACCCCAATCGCTCATTTTTCAAAACTTCAATTTATCCAATGCCGCCCAAGGATTTGCAGTCTTGGACTCTTCATCCTCGCCAGCATCCTCCTCTGCATCGTCTTCCTGCTCTTCCACGCAATCGCATGGGCCTTCATTGAGGTTCTTGCCGCAATGTGGGCACACACCCTTGCAGTCTTCAGAGCACAAGTGCGTCTGCGGGAAAGTGATTAATATATCCTCTCTTAACCCATCAGTCAAGTCAACAACTTCGCCTGCGACATTTTCATAGCGGTGGCAGACATCGCTGGCAGACAGTTCATGGCGACTGAACTCCGCGCATCTGTCGCACATCAACTCCACGGAAGCCGAAATCTTCCCCGTCACAAGCAAATCCCCGCCCAACTGCGTCAAATGCAGATGAAAGTTCATCGGCCAGGGCAACCTCGTGACGTCATCTTCCTCAATATCCAGATTTTTGAACGGCACTTCCCCGTCAAGGTCAACTCCCTCCGAAGGAATATCCGTCACATGCACACAGAGTACATTGTGATTTTTCTCTTTAACAGACATTATCTATCCTTCTTTCCTGAATCCGCGCTGATTCAGATCTTTTAGATTATTCTGCATATTTTTACCCATTGAAGACCTTTCCCCCCGATGTTTTTTTATATTTAATATAGTCCAAAAGTTGCGACTTGCATTTCATGGACTATATTTATTTTGATTTTTGTTTTTTGCCAGAATCCGTCAAGAACTCACATTCCATGACAGTTCTTGACAAAAGCGGATTTCATCACAACAGAAAGAAGGAAAACAACATGGAACTCAAAGACATCAAGAATGCCGAACTCAAAGGCTGGCTCCAGCAGTGGATTGACCTCTGCACGCCCGACAACGTCGTTTTCTTCGACGGTTCCGAATGGATGTACAATGAAATCGCGAACCTGATGTGCAAAACAGGCGCGTTCATCAAACTCGACAAGCCCGCAAATTCCTATTTTGCCCGTTCCGACAAGAGCGACGTCGCCCGTGTCGAAGAGCGTACATACATCTGCTCAGAAAAGGAAGAAGACGCTGGTCCAACGAACCACTGGAAGGCTCCAGCGGAGATGAAAGCCGAGTTCAATGAACTCTTCAAGGGTTGCATGGTCGGTCGTACGCTATATGTCATCCCGTTCAGCATGGGTCCCATTGATTCCCCAATCGCAAAATACGGCATTGAAATCACCGACAGTCCATACGTCGTCGAATCCATGAAGATCATGACCCGCGTCAGTTTCAAGATCATCGACAAGATTGAAGCAGGCGCGCCGTTTGTCAAATGCGTGCATTCCGTCGGCTTCCCGCTCCCAGAAGGCGTCGCCGATGTTCCATGGCCGTCAGCACCTGTCGAGAAGAAGTACATCACGCACTTCCCCGAGACCGACGAAATCATCTCCTACGGTTCTGGCTACGGCGGCAACGCGCTGCTGGGCAAGAAGTGCTTCGCACTGCGCATCGCCTCCAACCAGGCACGCCGCGAAGGCTGGATGGCAGAACACATGCTCATCCTCAAACTGACCTCGCCCGAAGGCGAAGTCAAATACGTCGCGGCGGCTTTCCCATCAGCCTGCGGCAAGACGAAC
>JAGCTA010000150.1 GCA_017963875.1 Victivallales bacterium
CAATGGCACTGACAAGCCAGACCATCGGCGCGGTTCCCACCACAGGCCCCATGTAACTGATGACCAGCGAGAAGCCGAGTATGGACGAAAACCGATTGGGGTAGAGGTCCGCAATCAGTTTGGCGACGCCGAGGAACACAATGCCTCCGCCAAAACCCGCAAAAATGCGTGCGACGCGCAATAACCATACGGCGGAACTGAGCGGAAACATCGTCATGCCGATGCAGAAGGACAGACCGCCCAATAACAGGACTCGGGAGCCGCCCCAGCGGTCAGCCATCATGCCGACGGTGATTTGCGACAATGCGTAGGCGGACATGTACCAGGCGTTCAGACCGCCGAGGATTGCGGCATCCAAGCCGAGTTCGTGTTGAAGTGGGTCGAACACCGCTCCTGGCACCAGAACTTTGCTCATGCTTGTGAAGAACATCAGCATCACGCCGAAGCGGAATACCATCATTTTCTTGCGCGTGATTGCGTCAGGAACCAAATCCAATGATTGAGAAGGCATTTTTCAGAGTGTAACTGTTTACTTCAGCAGATTGTCGGGGCTTGAGTAGAGGATGGGCTGGATTGGTGCGCCGAGGCGGATGGTGTAGTCCTCGACCATCTTGACGATGCGGACGCGCCACATTTCAGGCGCGGCGGTCACCTCGCGTTTGATTGTTAGCAACTGGCCTGTCACATCGTATTCGGAGGTCGCGCGAACCTTGCCCTGCGCATCGATGACTTCGATCTGGACGGGTTCGCCGTCATCGCCCTGAACCAGGACCTTGACTTCTTTGAGGTCGGCTGGAACTTGGAAGTACAGCGTGCCTGTGCTGCGGAACGCCTTGAAGGCAGGGAACGCGCCAAATCCGAAGCCAGGGTTGCGGCTCTTGATGATGATGGATTTCTGGTGCGTGTCGAATTCAAGGCGAAGAACAGTCGTCACCGTCGGCGAATAATGCCATGTGTAGGTCGGCGTCTTGAAGGAGAATTGCGAAATCTGCGTCTCGTTGGCTGTGTCGATGACCTTGCAGTTGACCATCCTGTCCGTTTCGGCGAGGAAGAGCGTCGTGAAATCGATGTCGATGTCCTTTCCTGCTTCAACGAATTGGTAATAGGGGATATAATTTGTGCGGAGCGCGAAGGTGTTGTCGGCCTTGACATTCTGCGTCGCGGGTTTCAACCCCTTGCCTTTGAACGACGCGACATTGAAGTTCACCATTTCCTCGTTGCGTGGGAATTCCTCGTTGATGGTCGAACTGTCGATGATGGTCTCCTTGTGTGTTTCGCTGTCTTCAACGGTGATTTTGCCTGGCGGCAGCGTAACCCCTGCTCCTCTGGGCGAATTGAGCGCCGCAAGGCGCTGCTTCGGTGATTTGACGACTCGGACGTCGTCGAAGACGACATTGCCGAAATCCTGCTGGAAGATGGTAGCGAAATTGATAATGGCGCCAGTTTTCTCCGTGCCTTTGATCAGGCAGTTGCGCATCAGGATAGCAGGGCCTTCGGGACGCGTGTTCCTAAGCCTCACGGGCAGGTCGTTGTTTTCGATGGTGATGTTCTGGAATTTGACCAGCCCCTTGGATGGCGACTCTTCGTTGTGGTCGACTGTACAGACAATGCCAGCCACGTTGTCCTTGACGACGCAGTCACGGAAGGTTAGGTCAATAGGAATACGTTGGCCAGGGCAGTGGACGAGGATGCCCGCCATTGCGTTTTTCGTGAAGAGGCAGTTTTCGACGACGCAGTTGATGAACACTTCGCCTTCCTGATGGTTCGGCTCGAAGTCGATGCCGCATTGGGGCGCGGTTCCGATGGTGTTCTGCAATGTGCAGTTGCGAATGAGGAGGTTTTCCGCGCCGATGACGCTGATGCCCTGGCGGTGGTGGTCATCGAGCATGCAGTTTTCAATCAGCGTGTCCTTGCAGTATTTTCGTTTGGCGCTATTCGAATCGGAAACGTAGATGCCGTCACCTCCCGATGAACGAATGGTGAGGTCAGCGATGCGGACATTGGTGGTGGTCAGCAATGCGATGGTATGGCGCCATTCGGCGGGGCGGTAGCGCTTCTTGTCCCAGTAGTCACGTTTGTTCATTTCAAGGATTGCAGTGCCTTCGCCGCGCATGACGATGTTTTCGACCATTTCGCCTTTGAAGAGCGAGTCGTTCGTTCCGAGGAAACTGCCTTTGATGGCGCGGACAACGACGCCGTCCTGGAAGACGAGTTCCTGATTGGAACGGAGGAAGAGCGGATTGACGAGATACGGGTATCCAGGATTGTCGAAGATGACGACATCTGCCTTCGAGTCCAATGCTGCCTGGATGGCGGTTGTGGCATCTTCTTTCTGTGGATTGAAGTCCGTGATTTTGACGGTGCGTGCGGCAAGAAGGACGCATGTCATAAGAAGTGTGAGGCAGAGAAGGCGTTTCATGATGAAGTTTTCCTTTGGGGTTATCTTTTTGTTTCGCTCTATTCCCAATGAGAGTAGGTTCGACCTCTTCGAGGTCGGAATCCTTTGGGGGCGGTTCCCCCCAGGTTTCGCTTCGCTCAACCTGGGGTTACTG
>JAGCTA010000151.1 GCA_017963875.1 Victivallales bacterium
ACAGATTGTCCCGCATCATGTATGGATCTTGCATGAGCGACGGTCTGTCTTCAGCGGTGACGAGCCGTTCCAAGGCATTGGGCGCGGCCTGGTTTCTGAGGTCGATGAACAGATGTTCATGCGAAAGCACCATGCCGCACTGCGATGCGGGGATAGCTCCCGATACGGTCTGGATGGTTCCGGCGTGCATGTTATTCGGCATAACCAACGCCGACATAGTATGCCATGGCGTTTTGCGTGGTGTCCAGACGCCCGAATTGGCAGACAATGGGGTGATCTGCCGTAATGCGCAAGGCATATTGCGTCAGTGGGGGAATGACGGCGCCGCCCAAGTCATCGGGATGGTCGAGCCGCAAAGTGATAATCCTTTCGGCGAGAAGCGTGACTTTGATGTCCTTCAGCGGCTCGCGGTCACTGAAATACACATCAATTTTTGCATGGGTCGTGAATTCCCATGTATTGAAAAGTATCAATGCCTCATGCGCTTCCATGGGACCATTGGAGACTTTTTCAGGAAGATAGCCGTCTGCGAAAAACCAGGTGTTTTTTCCGTTCATGTTTTAAATTCCTTTGGCAACGAGTTCGCGAATGAAAGGTGTTATAGTTTGCGGTCCTTCCGCAGTAATGACAAAGCCCTCTTCGATGCGGTTTGAGCCTGCTGGATGTCCCCAGATGCTGATGTCGCTGTTGACGCACATGCCTGACTCGAATTTATAGGTCGTTTCGCCGTCGGGGTAGGGCGATTCGGCCTCAGCCAGCCCGATGCCGTGCATTGGGGGATAGAGGTCGTATTGTGTCATGCCGTTCTTCGCGAAGACTTCCTTGACCTTGCGGACCATTTCGCCAGCGACGATGCCCGCTTTCAGGTAGTTCTGCTGGACATTGGCGGCCTCGAACAGCACGTTGAGGAAGCGTTTCTGGTCATCGTTCGGTGTGCCGATGACAAATGGATATTCTGCGGTGGAGACATAGCCCTCGTATTGGACGGCCATTGCCGCCATCAGCATTTCGCCATTGCGCATGATTTTGTTGGTCGCGCGCCCAATGACGGTTTCCGTGCGTTTACCAGAACCAAAGACCATGAAATTAATGTCTTCTGCGCCCGCCATGCGCGCCGCGCCTTCGGCCGCGCCAGCCGCCATGGTCTCGGGATTGCCGTCAACGGCGTATTCAAGCAGTTTCTTGTATCCTTCGCACGCCTGACGACCCGCTTCTTTGAGGCACGCGATTTCATTGGCGGACTTGATGATGCGGAGTCGTGCGAGCAAAGGCATGGCATCAACGATTTCCACGCCTGGAACGGCGGCGCGCAGACGATCCATGATGGGCGCGGGGATGTCCCACACGCCGACAAGACCCAGGCGCTTGCCACCTTTCAATGCCCCTTGGAGAATGTCCTTCAGCGAGGAGAATGTCGCCAACGGGTAGTCGATTTCCTCTGGGACGGAGACGCAGGCGAATTCCTTGACATTGCGGTAATCTTTCCAGACGGACATTTCGCGCGCATAGTTTTCGCCTTCAGGCGCGCCCGCGAGAGTGGGTTCGCCGCTTTTGGGGATGACGCAGATGCCGCGCTCGAAAATAGGCCAGAAATTGCAGACGTAACGCAGATTTTCCTTGCGGTATTCGTCGCCATATACGGCAATGGCATCCAGTTTTTCACGGTCCATTTCGGTTTGAATGCGAACGATGCGCTCCTGGAATTCGCTGTCAGGGATACAGATTTTCATGTGTTTTGCTCCTTGATGCCCAACGGGCATTTATCATCTGTTTTATCTTTCCGCGTCGGCGCGGGAGATAGTTGGATAAAAAAGTCATTTCCGTAACATACACCAAACATGGAAATTGCCAAATTACGCAGCGTTTTTTTATCATTAAAATACATGGAGTTTTTACTAACAGGTTCTTAATGACAAATCATCGGTGTCCATGTCATGCAGTCATAGTTTATTTGTGCCAAAGGATTCCGTAGCCATGAATTCAGCCAAGGCGTCATGCCAGTCAGGCATTGGAGGAAGACCGCAGAGACGCAGCATCCGCTTCTCCAATCTGGAGTTTTTAGGGCGAGGCGCAGGGCGTGGATATTCGTCTGTGGAACAAGGCTGAATGGGCTGAATCCGCCCTGCCAGGCGGAAGATTTCCGCAGCGAATTCCGCCCAGGTCGCCTCGCCTTCGCAGGTCAGGTGGAAAGTTCCGACAAGAGCGGGGTTTTGCAGAAGTAGGGCAATTGCTTTTGCAACCGCAGTCGTCGAGGTCGGATTGCCGTGTTGGTCATTGACGATTTTCAGGAATGGACGTGTGCCGTCCGCCAGTTTCATCATCGTGTGGACGAAACTCGGGCCGCCAGAGCCGTATAGCCAGGAAATTCGGCAGATAATATGGTTAGGACAGTGTCTGCGAACCATTTCTTCACCAGCAAACTTGCTGGCACCATAGACCGTGCGGGCACCACCAGCGAGGTCAAATTCATGGTAGGGGCGATTCAAGTCGCCGTCGAAGACATAATCCGTGGAAATTGCAATCAATCTTGCGCCCAGCCGATGACATGCCGCCGCGACGTTCATTGAACCGACGGCGTTGAGTCTATATGCTGCATCTGGCTCCGATTCACATGTGTCAACGGCAGTCATGGCTGCGCAGTGAATGACCGTATCTGGCGTTACAGCCGTCAGTTGGTCATTGAATTCCGCAACGTCGAGAATATCCCATTCAGGCAAATCCGCGACAATCAATTCGTGGTTGGAGAGGACCTTCTGAAGGGTTCTTCCCAACATGCCTTTTCCACCTGTGATGACAATCTTCATGGCTGTTCTTCCCAAGGGGTGGTGTCTGCGAACGACGGATGACGCTTGTCTTTTTCGGACAGTATCAGCGCTTCTGGCGGAAGTCGCCAGTCAATTCCAAGGGCAGGATCATTGAACTGAATGCCGCGCTCGGATGCAGGCGAATACTGCTGGTCGCATTTGTACGATATGGTGGCTTCGTCCGAGAGAACCACAAAACCGTGGGCAAATCCTCGTGGAATGAATATCTGGCGTTTGTTCTCACCAGTCAGTTCAATGGCAACATGATGGCCGTATGTGGCCGAATTTTTACGGATATCCACCACGACATCCAGAATGGTTCCCGTGATGGCACGAACGAGTTTCGCCTGTGAAAAGGGAGCCGCCTGGTAGTGGAGGCCTCGCAAAACCCCGTAACCTGATTTCGATTCATTGTCCTGAACGAAATCGCACTGAATGCCTATTTCCTCGTAGGCGCTTTTTTTCCAAACCTCGAAAAAATATCCTCGTGAATCACGGAAGACGGTCGGCTCAATGATGAGTATATCTGGAATTTCAGTCTTAATCACTTTCATGACATCATTCCTCAATTAGTTTTTGCAAATATTGTCCATATTCTGTCTTAAGCATGTCCTTGATGCTTTCCTGGACCTGCTCCTTTGTCATCCAGCCGTTCCTGTAGGCGATTTCCTGCAAGCAGGCGACTTGCAATCCCTGCCTTGTCTCGATTGTCCGAATGAAATTCGCGGCCTCAAGCATGGAATCATGCGTGCCCGTGTCCAGCCAGGCATATCCACGACCCAGCCGCTTGACACGTAGCGTGCCGCGTTTCAGATAATCATTGTTGATGTCTGTGATTTCAAGTTCACCTCGTGCTGAGGGCTTGATGCTTTTGGCAATGTTTACGACATCATTATCGTAGAAGTACAATCCTGTAACTGCATAATTTGACTTCGGGCGGACTGGCTTTTCCTCAATGGAAAGAGCGTTGAAGTCCTTGTCGAATTCCACGACGCCGAAACGTTCGGGATTTTTAACGTAGTATCCGAAAATCGTTGCCCCGTGCGTCTGACGAGCGGCTTCCTTGCAGATTTCCCCTAGGCCCGCGCCATAGAAGATGTTGTCTCCAAGGACGAGTGAGACGCTGTCGCTTCCGATGAATTTTTCTCCGATGATGAAAGCCTGTGCAATCCCTTCGGGCCTTGGCT
Organism: Victivallales bacterium; assembly: GCA_017963875.1. The sequence continues at coordinate 3,992 of JAGCTA010000151.1, forward strand.
GGATTGCGTATGTCAAATGGACGCCGAAACTTGAGCCGTCTCCAAGCAGGCGCTGGAAAGACGCCTGGTCTTCTGGAGTGCTGATGAGCAGAATGTCACGGATTTCAGCCAGCATGAGAACAGAAATGGGGTAATAGACCATCGGCTTGTCATAGATGCCAAGCAATTGCTTTGATACACCGCGTGTAATAGGATGCAACCGTGTGCCAGCGCCACCAGCCAATACGATGCCTTTCATGTGTGATTCTCTTGTGATTTTTTGTGTGTTTTTATATGCTTTCATTTGATAGGTTAAAATATAACCTGTCAATTATTACGCAACCAATTATGGGGAAAAAACAGCAGAAAGGTGATGATAGCCAATCAAAAAAACGACTTTTTTCTTTGTTCCCCTGTTGAATCAGAGTTTATTTTTTGGTGTTTTTTATTATATTTATTTTAAAACATACGACATGTCTCCAAAGATGGCTGGAGGTTTTTCCCAGAAGCCTCTATATGAATTTTCTTATTGGAGGACAATGCGTTAGAGTAAAAATGAAACCAATTAAATCATTCGGGCACAGAAACATTTCATGAACATCTGGATAATCACAGGAGAAGCATCGGGTGATGACTATGGCGCGGGGTTGGCTCGTGCATTGTCTTCCATCGATCCGACAATGACCATCAGGGGGATGGGCGCTGAGAAAATGCGTGGGGCTGGCGTCGATATCATGGTGGATTCCACTGATTTGGGGATTGTAGGAATTGTCGAGGTGCTTCGGCATCTGCCATTTTTCGCAAGGCTTATGCGTGATTTGGTCAATCGCGCGGCCAGTGAGCGGCCAGACGCGGTTGTTCTCATAGACTATCCAGGCTTTAACATTCGTCTGGCACAGCGTCTGAAGAAGATAGGCATTCCAGTGGTTTATTATATCAGCCCTCAGGTTTGGGCGTGGAAAAAAGGGCGAATCCCAAAGATCGCGGCAGCGGTTTCACGGATGCTGTGTATTTTCCCATTTGAGCCAGAAGTTTATGCGGGCACTGGGATGCCTGCGATGTTTGTGGGCCATCCGTTGTTGCAGACACTGGAACCGTACATCGCATCCATTACGGAACGTGATGACAATCTGGTTATTTTGCTTCCAGGAAGCCGTCGCAGCGAATACAGCCGTCTTATGCCTGTGTTCATGAAGACTGCGTGTGCGCTTCGAGCCAGGAATCCCAAACTGAGATTCCACATTCCACTGCGTAACGAGCAGAACATTGAAGCCGTCAAGCAAATCATGGCCAAGGAGGACGAGTCATTTGACCAATCGATGTTTGAATTTTCAGCAGGTGACGCGAGGGAATGGATGCGGCGTGGTGCGGCAGGCATCGCCGCAAGCGGCACGGTGACGGTGGAGGCAACCATCCTTGAATTGCCGCTTGTGGTCACGTATCGGCTTAATCCATTTACCTATTGGATAGGAAAGCGTCTTGTCAAACTGCCGTTTATTTCAATCACAAATCTTGTGATGAAGAAAATGGTCTTCGAGGAACTTTTGCAGGACAAGGCGACGGCGGACAATTTGTCACGTGCGCTGCTGGACATCCTACCAAATGGAAGACGGCATGACGAGGTCGTTGCCGCAATGTCGGATTGTGTCCGTCAATTTGGAAATGGCCAGGATGTGGCTAAGAACGTTGCGGAGAATGTCTTGGAGACCATCAGACAAGCACAATCTTGAAAACAGTTGATATATCATGGAAGAAAACAACCAGCCCATAGGCATTACCATTCTTGGCAGCGGTTCAAAAGGCAACGCCACCATCATTCATCGTGGCAAAGACGCCATCATGATCTACGCTGGCTTCAATAAAAAAGAATTTTTGAGGCGTTATGAAGCCGCAGGTCTGCCAGATGATTTGCAAATCCATGCGATTCTCGTCACGCATGAGCATACGGACCATATCTGTGGGCTGAGGCTGCTAGCACAGCATTTTGGAGCGCAGATATATGCCACAAGCAAATGCGCTGAATGCCTCAAGTCACGCTTCAAAGTCCAGAGCCGATTTAATCTTATTGCAGCGGGCGGTGGTTTCCCTCTGTGCGGATTCAACGTGACGCCTTTTTCAATTCCGCATGACGCCGTGGACCCTATCGCATATACCATTTTAGCGAATAATAGGAAAATCGGCATTGCCACGGATTTGGGATTGGCAAATACGCTTGTGTCATACGAATTGAAGGATTGTGATGTGCTTGTCATAGAGAGCAATCATGACCTGAACATGCTTGCGGCGTCACAGCGGCCATGGAATCTCAAACAACGCATCATGGGCAATATGGGGCATTTGAGCAATGCCGCAGCCGCAACGCTATTGGAGCAGGTAATTTGCCCCAACACTCATCATCTTGTGCTGGCGCACTTGAGTTCCGAGTGCAATGAACCGCAAATCGCAAGGGAGGCCGCGTGCTCATGCCTTCATAGGCTCCATCGCGATGATATTGACTTGAACATAGCAATGCAAGATATGCCTCTTTCCACTATCTGGCTGGAGTGATGCGTCTTCTGAAGGTGGAATGTTTTCCCAAGGAGAAAGGATATGTTTGATTTCGATGCATTGAAAAGCCGTTCGCCGATTCTGCTAAGGGGAAACGAATACACATGCTACCGTGACCCGACGGTATTCTATTGGCATGGCGTATTTTATATCTATTTTTCCTATTGCACGACCGAATTTCATGATGGAGGCTTCACGCGTTATGTGCAAATAGGCATGACCAAAAGCAGTGATTTGATGGACTTTGAGCCAGTCAGGTTGCTGACTCCAAAGGATGTGTCATTGAACCATTCGAGCCCAGGAAATATCATCCACTGGAATGGAAAGTTCAGAATGTGCTGCCAGACATATTGTTGTGAAAACGGGGAACGTTATGGGAACGATCGTTCAAGAATTTGGCTCATGAACTCCGACGACTTGGAGAACTGGGATGAACCGCGTTTGCTCCGCGTCAAGGGGGACGAGGTGCCTGTGGAGGAGATGGGCCGCAGGATCGATGCATTTCTGATTCAAAATTCAGAAG
>JAGCTA010000152.1 GCA_017963875.1 Victivallales bacterium
AAGGCGTTCCATATAGGCTGCATTGGGGTCCTGCGGGGCGTCGTTGCCTTGCTGCTGCCTCTCATAATCGCCGAGAATGGTATCTGGCTGCGCTAGAATGGCTTTTCCCTCATCTGCATCCAAGACGGTAATTTGTGCCAGAAGATTGCCACCAAACAGCAATGCCGCAAGGGAGATGAAACATGCCAGGCGCATGTATTTCGATTTCTTCAGAATCATGATGTTTCCTTCGTTTTGGGTTTTATATTATTAGTTGAATTTTGATTTTACATAGAACATGACAAGGATAATATAATCACCAAACTACAAGAATAGCAAGCGATTTTCTGAAAAAACAAGCACTTTTTCTTCTTTTTTTGTCAAAATAGTTGCTAAATTCTCTTTTTTGGCTAGTGGCTATGGTGGCTAGTGATTAGTGACTAGAGGTTGGTGGCTAGTGGCTATAATGGTAAATATTTAGTGATTAGTGACTAGAGACTGGTGTTGTTCCAAATGATACTTGGCGACGGCGATGGCACTCATGATTCCTGTCGATTCCCCCAATTCCGCAGGGACTATCCTGCATACTGCCAACGCCTGCGGCAGGGCCTCGGCTACCAAGACCTCACGCATTCCAACTTCGAGAAACCGTGCCGAACGGACGAAAATGCTCCCCAGGACAATCACCTCAGGATTGAAAAAATCCACGATAACCGCCAATGCCTGCCCTAGACGGCGACTGCTTTCCTCCCAAATTTCCAACGCCTCCTTGCAACCGCAATCGGCCAGTTCAGCCAGTTCCTTCGCCGTCGGATTCGGATGTCCTGGAATCTTCCCAGTGGCCAAGCGCGCCAAACCGCGACCGCTGCAGAATCCCTCAAAGGAGCCAGCCTTGCCATATCCAACAGGGCCGTCAGGAGCAAGCCTCAGATGCCCGACTTCACCCGCGTCGCCGCTAGTCCCCTCGTACAGCCTGCCGTCAAGAATCAGTCCCGCGCCCATGCCTGTGCCGTATGTCAGAAAAACGATGTTCTTGGTCCCCCGCCCTGCCCCGAACTGCCATTCAGCCAATGCGCAGGCGTTGGCGTCATTCATCAAGTAGCCTTTTCCGCCAAAACGGCTGGTCAATTCTGCAACAATCGGAATATTGTCCCAGTCTGGAAGATTTGGTGGTGACATCACAATGCCACGTGACGCATCCAGTGGTCCGCCGCACGCGATGCCAAACACAGGCGATTCCCCTGGCTCCAATTCCGCGACAGCCGAATAGATTCGCTCCAGCGTCTCACAAACGGACGTTGTCTGAAAGCGCCGCTGTTCCAGTGGCCGTCCGTCCAAAGTCGCCTTTACAACGGAGCATTTTGTCCCGCCAATGTCTATTCCAATGATATTCATGCTCTTTTTCTCAATTTATAATTAATCAAATCTTGCTTTTTCAGATAGTTGATTCAATTTAATACGGTTGTCCTTTCTATTCAATCCCCCAGCGAGATTTTAATCAAGACAAACCCAATATATCTTCAAATCCATGCCAACACTCAGACTATTCATTCCATGCCTGCTGTTCGCCTTTATATTGTCCGCAGACAATCTCCATGTCAGCGTCCTGAAAGTCAAGCAGACGCATAACGGCGTTCCTTTTGAATGCGCCCTGACAAAGCAGCCACCGCTGGACGGATGCGATGCCTATTATGTCCGTTTCCCATCTCAAATTCAAACGTCTTCGACTGCAAACAACACCGTGACAGGCGAACTGTTCCGCCCCATTGCACCAGTCAAACGCCGTCAAGCCCCAGCCGTTCTTGTATTCCATGTCATAGGTCCAGGCACCTTTCAACTGGAACGGATGCTCTGCCGCCATCTGGCCCGAAATGGCGTTACCGCCATGTTCTTCCATTTGCCATACTACGGCCAGCGCGGCGACAAACGCGGTCCTTACGCAATGCTGGAAACGCCCGAAAAATTCATCAATTCATTGGAACAGGCAATCCGTGACTCCCATCGCGCCATCGACTTTCTGTTGTCTTTCTCTGATGTAAACCCTGCACAAATCGGCACTGCTGGCGTATCGCTCGGCTCCCTTCTGACCGCGACCAGTGCTGGCCTGGACCACCGCATCTCCAAGGCATTCATGATCCTAGGTGCTGGAAATCTCCCGCAAATCATCGCCAATGAAGCGTATGAAACAAAGGCGATTCGGAATTTCCTCGCCAAACTGCCCCCCAAACGCAAAGACGAAATCCTCAAACGCCTCAAGGCATACGATCCTCTCACGTACTCCGCTAGACTTGCAGAATTAAACAAAAAAGGGAAATTCCGCATGGTCAACGGCGACAAGGACAATGTCATTCCGCCCGACTGCTCAAGGCAACTTGCAAAAGCAACGGGCACCGACATCCTCTGGCTCCCTGAATCCGACCATTACACGGCTTTCGAGCATCTTAAAACCGTCCTTGACGAACTGACCACCTTCTTCGCGTCAGATGTTCCCCCCGAATGGCGTCCTCCAAAATCTGAAATGCCGCTTGAATATCAACTCTTCAGCATTTTCGCGAATGGTCTCAATGCGTTCATCGGCGGCCAGCCAACATCGCCTGGCAATTGCCACATCCTTAAGGGCAAAGCCATTCTCCGTTTGCTCCAAGGCATTGAACTGCATGTAAATCTGGAATACATCCTCGGCTCTGACGGTAAATTCCGCATTGCAGTCGCCTACGGTTCCAGCAACATCCAGGCGGCGGCAGGCCAGAATCAGGATACCCTTTGGCTACATGACGGCACACGACTTTTACAAATTCCGATAATTCAACTGAACAACCAGACGCTTTTCGACAATCCTCTGTTCAACATTCGTGAGGTTCGTCTGCTTCGCGCTGCAACAGCATTTGCGACCTATAGCCCTGAAATGACATGTGACGTCGTGGATGTCAAGGCTCAGACAAGCAAGGACCAACGGCATTCGCTGACAATCAACAGCCGCGCCAGTCAACTTCCTGGCTCATTCTTCATCTCATTTGACGAAAAGGGAAATCCCAAGACAGTCGATGTGAGTTACAACACCATTTCAATTTCCTTTGAAGTCCACCAGTGGAAACTGAATTCGCCAGAACCGAAGAATATCTTCCTGGCGCCATCTGCGCCGCAAACAGCATCGATGGACACACAAAATGCGTTCCCGACAATTTCACGCAAGTTGTTCCCGTTCCCATTTTTCCAGAAAAAATAGTTTCTCGCCTTTGTCTTTTCATGAACAGAATTGATTTCAAACAACTTACGGAAAAATCCATCGTCATTCTCGATGGTGCCACTGGAACAGAACTCGCCAAACGAGGCCTTCCAGCAGGCGTCTGCCCCGAAGACTGGATTCTGAACCACCCTCAGGCAATCATCGAACTACAGTCGAACTATGTCCAGGCGGGAACGAATATTGTCTATGCACCGACATTTGGCGCCAACCGACATAAACTGTCGAACTTCGGCCTACAGGACAAAGTCTCTGAGATGAACAGGCAACTTGTGAACCTGTCCAGGCAGGCAGTCGCGGGAAAGGCATACGTTTTCGGCGATATCGCCCCGACGGGCCTGATGGTCGAGCCGATGCCTGGCGGCGCGCCTTTCGAGGACGTTGTAACCATTTACAAGGAACAGATCCACGCGTTGCTCGACGCTGGCGTCGATGGATTTGCCATTGAAACGATGCTGGATATTCAGGAGGCTCGCGCCGCGTTGATTGCCGTTCGGGAAATCACAACAGACATCCCTGTCATCGTCACAATGACATACGAAAAGGAAGGTCGGACACTGACGGGAACCGATCCTGCCTCCGCAGTCATCATCTTGCAGGCACTAGGCGCGGACGCCGTCGGATGCAACTGTTCCGCAGGTCCAGAGGACATGATTGCCATCGTCGCGGCAATGCAACCATTTTCACGCGTGCCTCTTGTTGCTAAACCGCATGCAGGATTGCCGAAGGTCATCGACGGGAAAACTGTCTTTGACATGGACGCAGCGGCTTTCTCTGCCGTTATCCCGCAACTCATTTCAGCAGGAGCCAATATACTTGGCGGCTGCTGTGGAACGACGCCAGAACATATTCGACTAACGGCAGAAACGGCACGGAATAGCGAACCACCCAGACGTGCGGAGTGCGTTCCTTCCTGCCTGGCAAGCGCAAGAAACTACCTTCCTGTCTCTTTGCAAATGCCTTTCGCCATCATTGGAGAACGCATCAATCCAACAGGCAAGAAGGCTCTTCAGGCAGAATTGCGCCAAAACGACTTCACGCTGCTGCGTTCCTTCGCACGCGAACAGGAACAGCATGGTGCCGCCATATTAGACGTCAATCTTGGGCTGCCTGGCGGAGATGAACGTGCGCTGATGATACAAGCAATCAAATATCTCTCGCAAGACACCGCCCTGCCCCTCTGCATCGACACAACAAAGCCAGAAGTCGCGGAGGCGGCATTGAGGTTGTATCCAGGCCGTGCGCTCTTCAATTCCATTTCAGCGGAAACGACTCGTCTCAAGGATGTTCTGCCAATCGTCGCAAAATACGGTGCCATGCTGATTATCCTGCCGCTGGAGGATTCTGGCATTCCGTTGACAACGGAAAAACGCATTGAATTGGTTCAAAAAATCTTTGCGGAGGCCAGCAGATTCGGCTATAAGAAGGAGGATGTCGCCGTTGACGGCCTCGTCATGACTGTTTCAGCGAATCCGACCGCAGCAGCCACAACGCTTGACCTGATAGATTGGACGACCAACGTCTGGAAAACCAATGCCGTCTGCGGCCTGTCCAATATATCCTTTGGTCTGCCCCGTCGTGACTTGATCAATCGTGCCTTCCTTGGAATGGCAATTGGGCGTGGATTGAACATGGCCATCGCCAACCCGATGCTCTCCGACATCGTTGAAACCACATTGGCGGGCAATGTCCTCAACCTAACCGACGACAATGCCAAACAGTTTGTTAAAACATTCGCAAACGTGCCAGCCGCAACCGCC
>JAGCTA010000153.1 GCA_017963875.1 Victivallales bacterium
CAAGGAACCTTTGTTGTGTTTCGCTTCGTCATACTCCGCTATTGACGTAAGGAACTCCCTGACATTATCACGCCTTTTCATGGCATCTTCCCGCGGCTTGTACATTCGTACGAGACCATCCATGTAGCCGATTCGCTCAAGAAGTTCCACTGCGATTGGATAAACGGCCCCCGATTCTGGTATTTTCGAACGCATGTCCCTGATGATACCATTGAAAGTGGCGACATTTTCACGAATATCAGGTGTCACTGCACTTTTAAATGTATCAGTATCTGCTGCATCATGGATGGAAAGATGCGTTATTTTTCTCAATTCCCTCAACTTCTCAATCGTAACATCTCCGATACCCCTTGGGGGGACATTGATGACCTGCAGCATCGCCAGATCGTCTTTTGGATTGCTCACCAATTTAAGAAAAGCCAGCGCATCGAGAATTTCCTTGCGCTTGAAAAAGGAATTGGCGCCAACCAGAACATACGGTATATTCTTTCTATGGAAAACCTCCTCAAGCACGCGGGACTGCTGACCAGCCCGAAAGAGAACTGCAAACTCCCCCCAGTTTCCATTGACTACCTGGTCACGGATATAATCACAGACAAACCCTGCCTCCTCATGTTCATTCTCACACAACACAGCCAAAATATGTTCCCCATCTCCTTGCTTCGACCAGAGGTTCTTGGCTCGCCTGTTGACATTGTTGGCAATCAGTTTGTTGGCAGATTTGAGAATCGTATTGGTTGAACGGTAGTTTTGTTCCAAGCGAATGACGGCCGCACCAGGGAAATACGTTTCAAAATCAAGAATATTGCTTAAATTCGCCCCACGCCAGCCATAGATTGACTGATCATCATCTCCAACGACACAAATATTCTTTCTTTCCCCTGCAAGCATGACCATGATTTTCAACTGCACCGTATTGGTATCCTGATATTCGTCTATCAGCAAATGATGAAACTGCTCTCGATAGTTTTCAAGCACATTTGGAAACTCCTGCCATAACTTGACAGTCAGCGTCAGCAAATCATCAAAATCCACGAGATCCATCTGCCTCAATTTCGTCTGATAGATACGATAGACATTAGCGACATCCTGTGCCCGAATGATGTTTTCCGCATGAAAGATGTCCTCAGGCTCCTTTAGGCTTGCCTTTGCATTAGATATATATGATAGCCAGAGCCCTGAATCGCATCCAGGACCTGTATAATGGTTTTCGGAGATGATTTCCCGAATAAGTCCACGCTGATAGCCTTCCGAGGCAATGCCGAAATTTCTGGAATAGCCCAGCCGATGGATGTGATGCCTTAGGACACTCATGCAGAAGGCATGAAAAGTGGAAACGGTCACCCTTTCAGCCTGAGAAGACGTCAGCAAGCCTGCAACACGTTCACGCATTTCCCCAGCCGCCTTGTTCGTAAACGTGACCGCCAATATGTTTTCAGGATGGACGCCATGACGTATAAGATTGGCTATTCTATGGATGATGACTCTGGTTTTCCCTGAACCAGCACCTGCCAAAATCATCAGTGGCCCCCACAGTGTATCGACTGCTTTCTGTTGCTGTTCATTTAATGCCATGATAATTATGAAAAAGGCTCTCCCGCCTATAAAAACTCCAAACAAGATTAAAAATCAATCATCGGTAATATCAAGCAGATGCTTTTTAAGCAAATCACAGGCCTCTTCAATCGGCATCCCCGAGGGAATCATGAATGGTTCCCCCAACACCAGTTTCACTTTTGAGAAAGGCCACGGAATCTGCATCCGATCCCAACTTTTCAACTGCCATTTACGTGGCGCGTTCAACACTATCGGAACAATTTTGAGATTTTGCCTTGTGGCTATGGCCACCGCCCCTGGATGAACACAATATTTGGGTCCGCGAGGCCCATCGACGGTCAGCACGGGATTGAGTCCTTCCTTTGCCGAATGAATCAATCTGATCAATGCCCCCGCTGCGCCACGCGACGACGAGCCTCTGACGACATTCAGCCCGAAAAAACGGATAAATCTGGCAATATACTCACCGTCCCTTGATGCACTGATTAGTACAGTGCATTTTTGAAGAATAGACTTTGGAACCAACGCAGGAATGAATAGCAGACGATTATGCCATATCGCGACAACGCATGGCTCCTTGTCCTCCACAAATTCCTTGATAGGCTTTGGAGATTCGATGCTGACACGATATGTCCACGCAACAAAACGAATCAACCAGGCCGCTAGGAAAGCCAGCCAGCCAGGCATCTTGCGCTTGTTCTTGAATGTGAAAATTCTGCGGCCCATGTCGTCTGCCAATGACTATAACCTTGAAAAGACTCTCGTGTGCTTTATAGAGCAAGCAATGTATCAAATAGACTCTATTGCCAAAAGGCTCCCAAGCCGACAGGAGGAACACGCCTCAGCCGCCTTAGGAGCCATCAACTTCAACCAATGCCTTCACCATTACAGCGAAAGCAAAAGGCAATTATGTCTCATCAGAGCATTATGCGCAACAACTCCTTATTTGCCGCGTTCGGCATTGATGGCGGCCTGCGCAGATGCCACTCGGGCAACTGGAACTCGGAACGGAGAGCAACTGACGTATGTCAAGCCCTGCTGGAAGCAGAACTCCACAGAAGCGGGATCGCCGCCTTGCTCGCCACAGATACCGACTTTCAGCGTCGGGCGGACTTCACGGCCTTTCTTCGTCGCCATTTCAATCAGCATTCCGACGCCATTGGTATCAATTGTCTGGAACGGGTCCGCAGTAAGCATGCGATTGTCCAGATAGGCAGGGATGAAACTACCGATATCATCACGCGAGAATCCGAAGGTCATCTGCGTAAGGTCGTTGGTTCCGAATGAGAAGAACTCCGCCACATCCGCCATCTGGTCCGCCAGCAATGCCGCACGTGGAATCTCAATCATGGTTCCGACCTTGTATTTAAGGTGCTTGAGGTCAAAGCGGCGAAGGATTTCCGCATGGACCTTCTCAATGATTTCCTTGGTATAGCGCAGTTCGTGGACATCGCACGTGACAGGAATCATGATCTCAGGAATGATATCTTTTCCGTCCTTGATCAGTTCCGCTGCCGCCTGAAGGATGGCACGAACCTGGAATTCCGTGATTTCTGGATAGGTGATTGCGAGACGCACACCACGATGCCCCATCATCGGGTTATTTTCCTGAAGAGCGTCAACGCGCTTGCGGACTTCGTCCTCGGCAATGCCAAGAGCCTTGGAAAGTTCCTGACGGCCAAGTTGCGAATGCGGAACAAACTCATGCAATGGCGGGTCAAGCAGACGGACTGTAACAGGGAATCCTTCCATTGCAAGCATGGTTTCCTTGATATCGTTCTTCATGAATGGAAAGAGTTCTTTCAGGACATTCACGCGGTCAGCAGGCGTTGTGCAAAGAATCATCTTGCGGAGAAGGAACAACGGCTTGGCAGAACCTTCACCATAGAACATGTGTTCAGTACGGAAGAGCCCAATGCCCTCTGCGCCGAATTCACGTGCCTTCTTAGCATCAGAAGGCGTATCCGCATTGGCACGGACACCCATCTTCCGATATTTGTCAACGAGAGACATGAAACGCAGGAAACGTGCGTAATCGCCCGACGCCGTAGGTTCAACAAGAGGAAGTTCATCTTCATAGACAAGCCCCTTGGAACCGTTGATGGTCAGCACGGCACCCTCGCGGAATGTCTTGTCACCGACTTTCATGGTTTTGTTGATCGCATCGACGACCATGCCCTCTGCGCCGACTATACAGGATTTCCCCCAGCCACGAGCGACAAGCGCCGCATGTGAGGTCATTCCGCCGCGAGCAGTAAGAATGCCATTGGCTGCACGCATGCCCTCAATATCCTCTGGAGAGGTTTCCTCACGGACAAGGATGACCTTCTTGCCAAGACGGATCGCCTGAACGGCGTCCTGTGCCGTGAAGAAAATTTCGCCTGTCGCCGCGCCTGGACCAGCAGGCAATCCCTGAAGCAGTTTTGCCGACCTTTTTTCAATTGATGGCTCGATGATCGGAAGGAGGAATTCAAGAACCTGATTTGGCGCAACGCGCAGGACGGCTTCCTTTTCATCGATAAGTTTCTCATCCAGCATATCAAGAGCCATGTTGACGGCGGCCTTACCGCCTCGTTTTCCAACACGGCATTGGAGCATGTACAGTTTGGACTCTTCAATCGTAAACTCAATGTCCAGCATATCCGTATAATGTCTTTCCAGTTTATTGCGGATATCGAATAACTGCTTGTACGTCTGAGGCATCGCCTCTTCCATTGACGGAAGGTGCTTGTTCTGGTCTGTCTTCGTCTCATTGTTCAAAGGGAGTGGAGTGCGAATACCTGCGACAACATCCTCACCTTGTGCATTGACAAGCCATTCACCGAAGAACAGATTTTCACCTGTGGCTGGATTTCGCGTGAACGCCACGCCTGTCGCGGAGGTGTCTCCCATGTTTCCAAAAACCATTGTCTGGACATTGACAGCGGTTCCCCATGTATCTGGAATGCCCTCGATACGGCGATAGGCGACAGCCTTCTGGCCGACCCAACTCTTGAAGACGGCACCAATGCCTCCCCAGAGTTGCTGGACTGGATCATCTGGGAATTCAGCACCAAGGACTTCCACGATTTTACGCTTGAAAGCACCTGCGAGAACCTTCAAGTCATCGCTTGTCAACTCAGTATCGGATTTATAATCCTTGATATACTTATATTGATCGAGGATTTCGTCCAAAATCTTGCGGATGCCCTTGCCGTCTAGCGGTTCAATACCCTCTGCCTTTTCCATGACGACATCGGCGTACATCATGATAAGCCGACGATAGGAATCCCATACAAAACGCTCGTTGTTGGTCTTCTTGATCAGCCCAGGAATCGTCGCGGTTGAGAGACCGATGTTCAGAACCGTATCCATCATGCCAGGCATGGACTTTCTGGCACCTGAACGGCAGGAGACGAGCAACGGATTTTCAGGATCGCCGTATTTACGTCCCATGACCTGTTCGACATGCGCCAACGCCTTGTCGACTTCTTCCTTCAGCCCAGCGGGGAACGAACTGCCATTGGCAAAATAGTCATTGCAGCATTCCGTTGTAATTGTAAAACCCGCAGGAACAGGGAGGCCAAGACGGCTCATCTCCGCCAAGTTGGCACCTTTTCCTCCAAGTTCATTCTTCATGGAAGCATCACCTTCAGTATAATCACCGCCAAAGCGATAAACATACTTCTTGATGGCTTTTGCTTCCTGCTTCACTTCGTTTTTCTGGACAGGCTTGGAAGCCTTCTGCTCAACTGCCGCTGAGGACGCCTTTGCTGCGGCCTTCGGCTCTTGTGTCTTTTCGTTTTTCTTTACCATTTGATTACCCATTCTTCAGTTTAATGAATTATTCAATGCATGGTTTGGAACCATACATGCGAAAACAAAAAAAATGAGGCTGCGCTAGGTGAGGGGCAACAATTTCACAATTCCTTTGTCACACTAGCCCGCCTCATCTCGGAAAACACATCCTGGGCGATTATTTCTTGCTCTTCTTTGCGGCTTTCGCCTCTTCCTTCTTTCTTTCCGCATAGCGCTTGGCACGGACGCGTTTCTCAACTTTCGTATGCTGTTGACTCATGAGTTGATCTCCATTGATTTAATAATTTTATGATATAATTATAATGTCCTTTTTTTTGAAGTGTTTAATATAATGCAATAAATTGAAATATGCAAGTTTTCCACTGACTTTTTTCGCTAACCCTCAATACTTCAAGAGACCCTGTTCAGAGTCAGTAAAAAGCCCCGACTAGATTATTCCAGTCGGGGCTATCGGTTTTAAAATGGCTCAGGCTCCGTGGAAGGCTCTTACAGCCGCTACGGAAACCTTCGCTTTCATTTGGTTACTTCTGGACGGTATCGTCAGAAGTATTCCAGAGGAAGGACTTGTCGATGGCGTTGAAGTCGATGAGCGTTCCAGGACCAAAGCCTTCGGGCAGACCTTCGATAACGCTGCTGCCAGTGAGAATGTAGTCGATGTTCTTGTCGTATGCAGGACCATCAAACGATGCGCGGACGTGCGGGAAGTACACAAACGGCAGTGCCCTCAGATGAGCCATGAGTTCGCCTTTTTCGCGATCTGCGCGATAGAAGAACGGCTTCTCGTCTTCTGGGACTGGTTCTGGATCAGGTCTTACCTCATATTGTTTTTCCCATGCCACGACACCGTACATCTTTCTCCTTGGAATCAATTCAATATGGCCTGTTTCGGCGATGAATGAATCGCCGCCAATATAGTCGGCCTCTGCGGTAATGGTATTGGAACCGCGATCACCATACGCCGTAACTGTCGATCCATCGATTTCATTTCCAGCAGTAAGTATTGCGATCTTGCCAGCCTGGACAGAAGCATTGAGGATGCTGTTGTTCTTAGCCGTGATTTCAACATTTCCATTGGCTGCGCTGAAATTGGAGTTCCTGATATCGGTTCCAGCCTCAACTTTGATATTGCCATCTTTTGTGAGCACGATGGTGCTGGTGATGCTTGCATCATCCTTTACCGTGATGTCCGACTTCGCATAGATATCGCCATTGGTGACATTGCCTGAAATCTTGGTGGCCTTGATGCTACCCTTTGCGGCGCGCATGTTGACATAGCCATCGACCTTGATGGTACCCTCAGCCTTGATATCGCCCTCAACGGTCTTCAGGTCAACGCCTTCCTGGGCATCAACTGTGCCGTTGATTTCGATATCGCCATTGGTTTCCATCGCAACTTCATCACCTGTGACTGTCGCATCGGACTCAACTTTGATGCCGTCGCCTTTAGTGGTGATTACGACATTGCCGTCAGTGGCTGTAATGTCATCGACGATGACCAGAACATTGTCCTGGTCATCATCGTTTCTGTTGGCGTTTGCCGTATCCTGTGCGGCATTGATTCTGACAGCATTCTTGGCGGTGATGGCTTTGTCCAGTTTCAGATTGCTGTGTGCAACGTCAATGGAGACCGCACCCTTTTCGGCTTTGACTTCACCCTTGACATTGACATTGTTGAAATTGGAAATGATTGTGACATCGCCTTCGTTTGAGGTCAGGTCTGCTGCAATCGTGAGTTCAGCGCCTGGAGCATAATCAATGATATTGATGTTGCCGCTGACAGCGATTTCGCCCTTGGGGCTGTCGCCGTCGAGCACGCCAACTTGCGAGGCCTTGATATTCAAGGCTGTCATAGCCTCAATGGGGGCTGCATCCGTATCTTCTGTGGCCGTGCTGAATGTAAAGGCATCAACATTGATGATATTGGCATTCAGGACTGCATCTTCGGGGGTTTCCTCAAACTGCAGAAGAACATCCATTGCGGTAAGGTTGATATCGCTGTCAGCCGTGATAGCACCGCCATCTTTCACAATGATCGTACTGCCGCGACCCGCATCAATGGAAACATTGTTACCAGAGATTGGAGCGATGACGCTGACCTTCGTCTCGGAAGCCGAGGTGATGTCCACATCGTCTGCCGCCTGAATTTCGCCTTTGATCGTCAGATCGGATTCGGAAAGAATTGTCACGGACTTGCCAGATGTCAACGTTGAGTTGATGGCCAGCGTGTCGTTGCCTTTCTGGTCACGGATATTGATATTGCCAGAGACATCGATATCGGCTTTCACATTGTCGCCTTCGTCAAGCATTCCAATGACGGCTGCCTGGATATTCAATTCAGACGTGGCCTCAATAGGAGCCGAATCCGTGTCTTCCGTTGCAGTCGAGAACTGCCATGCATCGATGTTGATGACAGGCGCGTTGAGAACTGGTGTATCTGGGGTTTCCTCGAACTTCAGGTAGATGTCGTATGCCGTCATGTCAATGACCTTGTCGGCATTGATCGAACCTTCTGCGGACAGCGTGATTGTTCCAACGTTGCCTGCATCGACGGAAACATCCGTGCCCATAATTTCGCCTTTGATGGCAATGCTGGAATCAGAAGTGATTGTAATTGAACGATTGGATTTCAGTGACGAGTCGATAATCAGCAGGTCATTGCCATCCTGTCCTTTCACATTGATGTTACCAGTGACATCAATGTCGCCTTTCGGTGCATCGTCTGCATCCAGAAGACCGATGATAGCGGCCTTGATGTTCAGGGCACTGCTTGCCTCAATCGGTGCGGAATCCGTATCCTCGGTCGCGGTGGAGAACTGCCAAGCATCAATGTTGATGACACTCGCGTTGAGGACTGGAACTTCTGGTGTTTCCTCGAACTGCAGATAGATGTCATACGCTGTAAGATCAATGATGCCGTCAGCGTTGATGGAGCCATTCTCGCTCAGCGTGATGGTGCTTCCACGACCTGCGTTGACAGTGACATTTGTTCCGAGGATGCCTTCGATGATTTTCACGCGGCTATTGGGTTCGGCGGTAATCAGGACATCATCTTCAGCCTCGACCGCGCCCTTGATGGTAAGGTCTGAATCGGCATTGATCGTCACTGAACGTCCAGATTTCAGCGAGGAGTTGATGGTCAGCGTCTCGTTGCCTTCCTGACCCTTGACATTGATGTCACCTGCGACATCGATATCGCCCTTCGGATTATTATCCGCGTCAAGGATGCCGATGACGGCAGCCTTGATGTTCAGGGCGCTGTTGGCCTCGATCGGTGCGGAGTCAGTTGTTTCCGTGGCGGTGGAGAACTGCCAGGCGTCGATGTTGATGACATCAGCATTCAGCACTGGGAGTTCAGGAATTTCTTCGAATTGGAGGTAGATGTCATACGCAGCCATATCAATAACCTTGTCGGCATTGATGGAGCCGTTATCGGTCAGCACGATGGTGCTGCCGCGACCCGCATTGACCGTGACATTCGTCGCGGTGATACCCTCGGCGATTTTGATCTTGCTGTTTGGCATTGCCGTGATGATCACGTCATCCTCGGCAACGATTGCGCCCTTGACCGCGAAATTAGAGGCGGCGGCGATTGTTACCGTGCGACCAGACTCAAGTGTTGAATTGATAGTCAGCGTCTCATTGCCCGTCTGGCCCTGAATGTTGATGTCGCCTGCGACGTTGATGTCGGCATTGCCGACTACTCCGATGACAGCGGCTTTGATGTTCAGCGCGTTCGCCGCGTCGATTGGAGCAGAAGCCGTCGTTTCCGTCGCGGTGGAGAACTGCCAGGCGTCGATGTTGATGATGTCAGCATTCAGAACGGGGAGTTCAGGAATATCTTCATACTTCAGGTAGATGTCGTATGCCGCCAGACTGATGGTGTTGTCGGCACTGATGGAGCCGTTGTCCGTCAGTGCGATGGTGCTGCCCTGACCTGCGTTGACCGTGACGTTCGTCGCCGTGATGCCTTCGGCGATCGTGACCTTGCTGTTCGGCATCGCCGTGATGACCACGTCATCCTCGGCAAGAATCGCACCTTTGACTGCGAAGTTGGAGTCGGAGGCGATTGTCACATTGTGGCCCGATTCAAGCGTCGAGTTGATCGTCAGCGTGTCGCTGCCCGTCTGGCCCTGGATGTTGATGTCGCCTGCGACGCTGATGTCGCCTTTCACGTTGTCGTCCGCGTCAACGATGCCGATGACGGCGGCCTTGATGTTCAGGGCGTTCGCTGCATCGATTGGTGCGGAATCCGTGGTCTCAGTGGCGGTGGAGAACTGCCAGGCGTCGATGTTGATGACATCTGCGCTCAAAGCAGGAAATTCAGGAGTAGTTTCGTACTTCAAATAAATATCGTAAGCCGTCAAACCGATGGTGTTGTCGGCGCTGATGGAGCCGTTGTCTGTCAACTCAATTGTGCTGCCACGGCCTGCATCAACCGTGACGTTGGTCGCCGTGATACCTTCAGCAATACTGATTTTGCTGTTAGGCATCGCCGTGATGATCACATCATCCTCAGCCAGGATCGCGCCCTTGACCGCGAAGTTGGAGTAGGCGGCTATCGTCACAGAGTGGCCAGACTCCAGGGAGGAGTTGA
>JAGCTA010000154.1 GCA_017963875.1 Victivallales bacterium
GCTCCTGTAGCAGAAGCACCTGCAGCAGAAGCGTCTTCTGAGGAATCACCAATTGCAAGCGATGCACATTCAGGCAATAAACCATCACAGGAAAGCACTGGAGACACATCATCGGCTAGTGAGATGACGGGAATGGTTCTTCCTGAAGGTCAGTCGCTAAAACATCCACCGCACCCTCTGAAACGCGTCTCGCCGCGTTATCCAGAGCGTTGCCGAAGGCTCAATATCGAGGGCTTTGTCGTCCTGCGTTTTACTATTGACGCCCATGGAATTGTAACTGAACCTTCCGTTCATCAGTCCACCCCGCCTGAAGTATTTGACAACGCGGCGCTTCGTGCAATCAGACAATGGCGTTTCGAGCCTGGGCGCGACGATACTGGCAAGCCCATCCCATGCCGTCTTCAATTGCGCATCGATTTCAAAATGGAAGATTGACTGCGTGTAACCATCAAAGACAGGCCGTTAGGAAATGCTTTTTCACAGCCTGGCTGCAAAGTGATTCAACGGTCCATTGCCATGCCCCAACTGTGGGTCGTGGCGCAGAATTTCCGTAATGTATTTTTTTGCCATGGCGACCGCCTGAACGACATCATATCCCATCGCAAGCCCCGCCGCAATTGCCGATGACAGCGTGCAACCAGTTCCATGCGTATTGCGCACATCAATACGTTCCATTCGAAACCAGTGGCATTCGTCATTGACATACAGCAAATCATCCGCCACATCTGCCAAATGACCGCCTTTGACAAGCACCGCGGCATCGCATGACAAAGCCTTTGCGGCAGTCACCATGCCGTTCTGGTCATGAATTTCATGCACGCCAGAAAGATACGCGACCTCTGGGAGATTTGGCGTAACGATTTCAGCCAAGGGCAGCAATTCCTCCCGCAATGCCTGAACACCGTTTGCATCCAACAATTCCCGCCCAGATGTTGACAATATCACGGTATCAAGCACGACATGTTGTGCTTGATAATACTTCAGCCGTTCTGCAATTGTCCTAACGATTCCCTCATTGCACAACATGCCGATTTTTACGGCGTCTGGCCGTATATCGGAAAAAACGCTGTCAATTTGCTGCGCGACCATCTCTGGAGAAACTGCCTGGACTCCTTGGACGCCAAGGGTATTCTGCGCAGTTATCGCCGTAATGGCACTCATGGCATAGACACCCAACGCGGACATTGTCTTGATATCCGCTTGAATCCCCGCGCCACCACTGGAATCTGACCCTGCAATGCTTAATGCCGTTTTCATATCATATTCGGTGTAATGACCTTCATTCCCGTGAGTTGCGCCCCTGCGACAGCATACGGAGCATCCTCGTAAACTGTCGTCTCATCCAATGCGGTCCCCAATAATTTCAGAACATGCAAATACGCTTCAGGGGTTGACTTATCCACGCCAGTCCCGACAGTCGAAACAATGCAATCAAAATACTGTCTGATACCTGTTCGAACAAGTGCCGCTGTTGCGGCAGAGTCCTCAGTCGAAGTAAAAAGCGCAATCCGAGTGCCCGCATCATGCAGTTTTACAAGCAAAGCCTTGCTATACGGAAACAACGGTGCATCATCTGTATAGACATGACGAATGTCGGCAAGAAGTTCATCTCGAATTGCAAGAACGTCCTCATCCAGACCGTATGCCTTTTTCAGATATGCGGCGGCTTCATCCATTTCCATGGAATCCAAATGTTGCTGCAATCCTTGTTCAGGCTTCTTTCCCTTGCGCTGAAGGTAATTTTCCCCAAGATGTTCCCAATATGGCAGGCTATCAAGGATTGTCCCGTCCAAATCCACGATGGCACCACGACCTTTGCCCACGGCATCATCTGGCCTTCCATCATCCATTGATTGCACCGCCTTCGCCGTCAAAACATCAGATTTCCTTGCTGACGCGAATCGAGCAGAATTTAGCACCGCACATGGAGCAGAAGTGCTCACCATTGCGTGACCCTTGAAGCGGCGTGGGAGAATTGCGTTCGTTGATTGCCTCCTGACGCATGGCACGCGCCTTCTCTGGATCAAGCGCCAAATCGAATTGCCGTTCCCAGTCGAATACTGCACGTGCGTCAGAAATGGCGTCATCCTTTTCCCTGGCACCTGGAATATGCTTGGCGATATCGGCCACATGAGCCGCGATCTTGTATGCGATAACCCCTTGATGGACATCCTCTGCGTTTGGCAGACCGATATGCTCCTTTGGCGTCACATAGCACAGCATGGCGGCACCATGCCATGCGCCAACCGCCGCGCCAATGGCACTGGTGATGTGGTCATAGCCAGGAGCGCAATCCATGGTGACTGGTCCAAGAACGTAAAACGGCGCATCATGGCACCATAATTGCTCCAGTTTCATGTTCATTTCGACTTCATCCAGCGGAATGTGGCCTGGACCTTCAATCATGACCTGGACATGGGCCTCGCGACAACGCAATGCGAGTTCACCCAACTGTGCCAACTCGCCGAACTGCGCCTGGTCTGACGCGTCTGCCAGACATCCTGGGCGCAAACCATCCCCAAGGGAGATGGTCACGTCGTATTTACGGCAAATTTCAAGAATATCATCGAAGAACTCATAATAGGGGTTGTCGTGCCCTGTCTGCGCCATGTATCTTGCAATCAAGGCACCGCCACGCGAAACAATGCGCATCTTGCGTTTTCTGGCGGCAGGAAGCATCGATGGACGAATTCCGCAATGCATCGTCATATAATCGACCCCCTGCTCCGCCTGGTCACGGATGACCGCAAGCACGGCGTCCTTTGAAAAATCAATTGAATCATCGTTTCCGCAACGGCAGGCTAGTTCATAGATTGGCACGGTTCCAACAGGAATGATGGAATGTTCGATAATCATCCGCCGAGTCTGTTCAAGATTGTCACCCGTTGACAAATCCATGACCGTATCAGAGCCGTAGGCAATGGCCGCATCCAACTTCTTCAGTTCCTGCGAAATGCAACTCGACGTCGGCGAAGTCCCGATATTGGCGTTGATTTTTGTCTTCAGTTCACGCCCTATGCCCATGGGCTTCAAACTCGTGTGCAGTTTATTCGCTGGAATGACAATTCGCCCGTCAGCGACACGTTCACGAATCCATTCAGGCTCACGACGTTCACTTTCAGCGACAGCCCTCATTTCCGCAGTCACTTCGCCGCGCAGCGCGGCATCCATCTGATTCGTCTTTTCCATGCTTGTCCGACTCCATTGACACTTCGGGAGCCATGACGCCCTGCAACAACTGCACCGTTGGCATACGCTTGTCTCCCTACGCTGACATTACTCAGTTCAGGTTCACGGGTTTGTTCTCAGCCTCGGCAATCGCTCGAAGCACCCCGGCTTTCAATGTGATTTCATATACTATAATTTACAATTGGCACAAGGCAAGAAAACAACGCTTTCCTGTTGAATTGTTTTTCATGTCGCCTGCATCGAATCAACAACGCAACATTTACAACCCATCATCCAAATGATATAGTATTGATTGTTTTTTCATAAACTGACAGCAAACAACGACTGAACGCATGACTACGAAACCATTTGAACTATTGATAACTGGCGACCTGGCCCCCATCAGGCATTTTGCGACAATTATTGAAAAGGAGCCTATGAAGGTCTATGGCGACCTTCTTCCTATCATCTGCCACGCGGACTACCGCATCGCCAACCTTGAATCAACGCTTGTCGGCCAAGATTTCATTGTCAAAAGCGGTGCGGCTTTCGCAGGAAAGCCATTGCATCTGCCTGTATTGACGCAAGTTCCCTTTGATGCTGTCACTCTCGCCAACAACCACACACTGGACACAGGAAGAGAACATCTCGGAGAGTTTCTACAGTTGTTACATAATGCAGGATTATCCACCGTTGGAGCGGGTTTGACACAACGTGCCGCTGAAACTCCGTTGGTAATTCATCATGGTGATTTGTCCATCATTGTCTTCAACATGTCGGAGGGCGAAGACATGATGGCTGCCACAGGAAAAACAAGCGGTGTTGCGGGGTGGGATGTCCAACGGCTTTGTGCTAAAATCCGCCATGCAAAAGCCTCTGGGAAGTTCAATGCCATCATTGTCATCGTCCATTGCGGCCTTGAATACTATCCCTTTCCCCCGATGTATGTCTATGACGCATTCAAATGCATTGCCGAAGCAGGTGCGGACGTTATTGCAGGCCATCATGTCCATGTTCCCCAAGGCATGGCGAAATTTGGGAAAACTCCTGCCTATTTCAGCCTTGGCAATTTTGTTTTCTATCAGGAAAACCAACTTCTTCATCGTAAAACTGGCTATATGCTGAAAATCCGCATTGGCTCCAAAGGCGTTCTCGGCACGGAAATCATCCCCTATCGAATCGGCTCAGACAATCTTCGGCTGCTTTCTGAACCAGAAGCCAAAGCATTTCAGCGAGTCTTTTCAAAACTGTCCACGCCCTTGGCATCACGGCAAGCCGCAGAACTCGCTTGGCACGCCTGCCTGAAATGGTATGGCGTGGAAGGATTCAGAAAAGAACTGCAAACCATACTCGACAAATTTGACAGCGAGCCGCAGAAAGGGGCAGCGATGCTTAGAAACCGAGTCAACTGCATGCAACATCGAATGCAATGGACTGACGGTCTAAGTGACATTGTTTCGCAAAACAAACTGGATATCCCAAAAGAATATCTTACTCTTGTCAATGACTACTTCACGGAGACCCTTTCATGATTCCTCTAGTTGTCTGTGATTCAGGTCTGGGAGGCCTTGATGTCGCCGCTCATTTCTTCTCACCAAACGCAGGCGAGAAGAAATGGGACATCATCTATGTCAATGCCTACCCGTCAAGGGAATGGGGGTACAATGATCTGCCAACGTTAAGGGCACAGGAAGACCTCTTCCAATCCGTTCTAGAAGACATGCGGCAATACTCACCTGCCCAATGTCTGATTGCCTGCAATACCTTGTCCATCATCTGGCAACGGCTCTCAACACGCTATAAGCCTCCATTTCCCGTCACTGGCATCATTGATGCGGCAGTGAATCAAATGTCCGAATACATGCTTTCCAACCCGCAGTCCGAATTGCTGCTGTTGGGGACCAAATCAACCATTGAGTCTGGCATTTATCCAAAACTGCTGGAACAACGCGGCATTTCACCAGAAAGGTTGCATTCCATGGCATGTCCGCGCCTGGCGACACTTATCGAACAGGGACCGAAAGACTCTGCCGTCTCAACACGAATATCCGAATATGCAATCAAGGCCCAGGCGATGTTCCATTGCGCTCCCAAGCGCCTTGCCTTGGCTTTTTGCTGCACGCATTATGGCTATGCAACGGCTTATTGGCGTGCGGCCTTTCAGCCACTGTTCGGAGACATCAATGTCCTTAACCCCAATGATGCGATGACCTTGCCTGGCGCAGGAGCAAGTTTCAAATATGTCACCAAAACGGCAATGACAGAGTCTCAACAATCCGCCATGGCTAAATGGTTTGATAATTCCGCATACGAAATTGCCGAGCTACTTCGCCTTGCGCCAGTCATCAAATGAAATTACATATATCCAAATTACATTCCGAGGAGTCCTTTGAATCATGTCTAAAAAAGTTGCGCTGATTACAGGAGAGGCTGGAGATGCCCAGGGTTGGGGCAACATGCACGTCACGGAGGAAGTCTGCAAAGCGATACAGACCAATGGATTTGAATGCGAAATCGTCTGTGCGGAGTCCCCCGAGGAACTGCAAAGCGGCCTACAAAAAGTCAAGCCAGACCTTGCCTGGAGTTCACTGTATTTTTTCTCCGACAAATCGGAAATCATTGGCTCCATGGACGGCAATGTTTGGATTGCAGACCTGCTGGACGATTGGCGCATTCCATACGTTGGGCCATCCGCAGAAACGATGAAAAACCTCATCAGTAAGTTCAAAACGCATGAAGTTCTTTCGGCGGCGGGCGTTCGTGTCCCAAGACATACACTCTGCCCCCCTGGAACCGCAGATGACATCGACTATTTTCCAGCGTTTGTCAAGCCAAACGGCGAATCACGCTCCATTGGCATTAGCGAC
>JAGCTA010000155.1 GCA_017963875.1 Victivallales bacterium
AGCATTTCTGCATTGAATTGCACACTTCTGTGGCTGAGGCGACAGTCAAAGCATTCGCCCGTGAACTGGAGGATTCCTACAAGAAAATCGGCGATTTGGGCATGCCACAGGACTTCAGCAAAAAATGGGTAACCGCCAAGCGCATCTGGGTCAACATCAACAAGAACCCGCTCAGTTGGAAACTCAAGAGGGTCAAATCTGACACCGCCGGCTGTCAGGCACCTTCCATGCTGAAAGCCCCGTACATTGACGTGCCAGAAGGCGCGATGGACTCCAATCAGCGTGCTGAGACGTGCTGCCACGAACTCTTCCACTATCACCAGTATTATTATGCTGTACACGCCACTGCATTGTTCCTGGACGAGATGGTTGGCAACTGGTCAGAGTACCTCGTCACGTCAGACCCAAACAATTATCGCCCCAACAACTACCTTGAGCCACGTGCCGTCATCAACGGCCTCTATCGTGCAAGTTGGGCGGAAAGCATGATTAACGGCAAGCACTATGCAGGCGACCACGGCTATTGCCTGGTGCCTTTCGCACGCTGGTTGACAGAAATCAAATATCCTAAAAAGAAATTGTGGCCCTCTGTCTTCAGTTCAAGATCATACATACTCGGCGACGGCATGTCCGCCATCAAGACCGCCATCAAGGAAATGGAAAGCACGGACACACTCGCCACCATCTACCCCGAATTCATGCGAGATTATTTTGCAGAGACTTCGGGCATCCCATATATCGGCAGCGTCCATGAACTCTTCAAGCAGACTAGCCCCGCCGTTCTTCAGGCTCCAATCGACCGTTTCGACAAGACTGGCATGCTCACACTGATTACCAAACCTTCCGACATGTTCAAGTCTGAAACACAAAAACAAACAGTCTCCGTCCAGAATTTCGGAGGAGCCACATGGCGATATATGTTCAAGGAGCCCAATGATTATTTGACGGACTACACGAACGCCGTTGTCACTTTCAGCCTGCCAGAAAACTCGACCGACCCAATCACCGATTTTAAATTCTTCGCAGTCATTTTCAACGGCTTTAAGACCACCCTCACCGAATGGGAAAGCGTGACGGTCAATTCGGAGAACAACACGGCCAAGATGGTGATTCCATTGGAGGATATGGCTCCTGAGGAACGCCACTTCACCTATATCGGTCTGGTCGCCGTCTATGCCAATGACTTCAATCCCCCCGATTACACTCAGGCACTCACAATGAGCGTCGATTTCGCGGGACCAATCGTCGCCAACGATCTTGTGGCCTGGATTGGCGACTATAATGATCAACAGGATGCAAGAGCCACTGGCGACCTGACCATCACCCCCGTCAATGACACATTGTTTTCTGGAGCGAAATTTGATGTCCACAGCCTCAACAATAAATTCAGATGCCCTGATGTCTATACAAACCTAGGCGGTGACAGAAATCAGAGGGACATCATGTTCAATATCACAGGCGTTATCAAGGACGCCACCGCATCAATCGAAGCCCCCAGCAAAGTCTGGAGATCGGAGTACACAGGCAAGGTCATGTTTGACGTCGGCAAGACCACCATGGACAATGAATGGCACTCAGTTGACCATGAAGAACTTCTCTTCGACGGCAAGAACTACACGAAATTGACCAATTACACACCAGAACTAGGCAACGGCGCGAAAGTCTCCGACTTACTTCCCGTCGAACCAGGCAAACAGTCCAAATTCTATCTGCGGATTCCCAACATCAATCATACAGCGGCCCTGTACAGCATCACTATCCAACTGCCATACCGCGAATATGAAATCGGGGAGAAAGACTCCATGGACATCAGACATGTCTATATCCTTAATTTTGTCATCTACATCGCAGTAAAAAAATAACACTTGCTCTCCATCATAGAGGCAAGTGCGATAGAGTCTATCCCATTTACTTTACAGGATTGTCCTGCCTTTTGAAAATAGCCTTGCGGATTGCCTCGACATTCATTTTCCGCACGACAGCAGGAAGATGCGTCAGAATTCTATGGAAGCCGAAGCCGCCGTTACGCATTTCGTCAATGGCGGCTTCTTTCGTCCATCCCTGTACGCAAACGCGATATGCGGCACAAATGACTCCCGTTCTGTCGGCACCATGCTGACAATGAACCAGGCATGGTGCGCCGCCAGGCGGATTGGCAAGTATTGAAAGCACACGGATGATGTCTTTATCCGACATGCCCAACGGCGTTAGTTTGATATAATGCACGCCGACATCCTTCGGCATCATCGTATCTGTTTCAGAAATCCGCAGGCAAACAACCGTCCGAATGCCAAGTTCCGCGATGGATTGGCCACAGTCATCCAACGGTTGCGCGGAGCGGTACAACGTCGGACTGACCTGATGAAGATTCGGCAGACCTTGCTTCTCGATCTTCTGCGCCCACTGTGCAGGCCGCTGCTCCGCAAACACAATGGCACACAACACACATGCAGTGACAAGAACACACCGTTTCATTTAATGCAACAAAGCAATATACTTATTTCCCAACGCTTTGCGTCAGTACGACGGACTGCGATTTCGGCAGTTCCAGAAGCGTTGCCAGCGTCTCGCCATTGAACATTCCGCGAACGACGGTCTTAAGTCCTGCGGAAGCACAGTAGAGATAGACGTTTTCCGAGCAGAATGAAGCATCGGAGACCGCCCAGCGGGTTTCGCCTGGCTTTGGCCCAAAGCGTTCCGAATCATAGACGAACACGAGATTGACCGCCGCATTGGCGACAAAAGGCTGACCGCCCGTCTGCTTACGGAAATCGCCGCTCTTGATTTGCTTCAAGGCATGGTCCTTGGGAAGATAGAGCCAAATCCCCTCTTCTGTGAAAACATAGATTTCAATCGCCTGAGCATTGCATGCAGAAGGTGCCGTACGCATGTTTGCGCGGTTGTAGCCATTGGCGCACCACAGCATGTCACCCAACTGCTGATCTGTCAACGTCGCTCCAATATTGAAATTGCGTGCGCTAGCACGCGCCTCCATTGCCTGCATGAGCGTCATCCCGCCAGTTTTGGCAACTGGCGGAAGTTTCTTCACTGTCTGGGACATAAGCACACAAGCGGAAAGCACCAGCAAAGCCATCAACGTTCTTTTCATCTGTCTCTTCTCCTAATTTGTCGATACGTTCTTGGACAAAAGCCTGAGCCTGCTGATGCAGACTACGAACAAAGGCAATGTCAGGATAAATAAAAGACCACCTATATAAAATACACCATTTAATGAAAATGCAACCATACACCATCCGCCAACGGTCGCCGACACCATCATCCCGATGCCGTTGAAACATGTGGAAAAACCAAATGCCGCCCCGCGCTTCTCCTTTGGAGTCACCGATGACAAAAGTTTTTGCATCAGCGGCTGCGCTCCACCTGCAAACAAGTAGAGCATTGTCCGAGACGCACCGAACTGCCATAAGTTATCACAGGCACCCTGCGATATCAATGCAATGCCAGATATGATGAATATCGGGATAATCATGAACTTCGGCGACAATTTGTCCGCCAAATACCCAGAAACAACGCCTGATAAAATGGCGCCGACACAGACTACCGCGCTGGTGATTCCTGTGTAGTATTCCGCTTGTCCCTTCTCGCACATTTCCTCGATACGAAGCGATATGAAAGGGATTTCGATATTGCGAATCAACCCATAGACGAAGAACAGGAAAAGCATGGTCCAAATCGCGCGCGTGAAATCTGGAATTAGACGGAAACGATGATGTTTCTCCTGCGTGTCTGGCAAACGGTCGGGCAACGTTTTTTCCGCCCTGCTTCCCTTGTCTTTCGTGAACAGAATCGAAAAGCCCGCGATGAAATACATGATGCCACAGAGCCAAAAAGCGTGGAGGTAACTGTATTTGTGGATAATAAGTCCACCGACGACATTGCCGAGCATCGCCCCGCCCCAGATGGCCGTTGAAAGAACGCCCTGCCCGAACCCCTGTTTGTCGTCTGGACACGTCCGTGCAATCATAATATACGATGCCGCAGTCGTCCCCGCGCAGCAGGCGGTCAGGAATCGCAGAAACACCAACATGCCAGGTGTCGAAACATACCCCATGATTGGAAAAATGAATGCTGTCACGAAAGTCCCACGCAACAGCATCGGCTTCACGCCGAATTTGTCCGAAAGCCAGCCCCATATTGGACAGAATATCGTGTAGCCTAATGTCCCGCAGAAATTGAACATGGAGACATACAGTGCCAGGTCATTCTTTGTGATGACGCCGAGTTCGTTCTTCATGAACAAGGGAATGAACGGAATCATCGCCGAATACCCCGCCATCACAAGAATCTGTGACAGCCACAGCATGGCCACATTGACCTTCCAGTAGTTCTTTTCCTCAATCATCTGTTTCCTATTCTCCTGGCATCTAGCCGTGCCATATCATCTTTGAAAACCAAAGCACAAGCACATGGATTCAAAATGAAAAAAACGTCCTGGCGAAACTCGCGAGGACGTCTTCCAAATCATTGGCAGCCCGTCCAGGATTCGAACCTAGACTAACTGAACCAGAATCAGTTGTGCTACCATTACACCAACGGGCTGTTTTCATAAACAACATTAAATTACATCCTTTATCATAATTGTCAAGCAATGTCATTCATGCACAAGTTATTTTTCCTGTTTTTTCCTTTGTGCCTCCATAAACAGCCCCCCATATAAATGATTGACAATTGCCGTCAAAACATTATCTTACACCTGAATCCGTGAAGTAAAAATCAAAATAAACTAACAAAAAACAGTAAAATTAATTGATAACC
>JAGCTA010000156.1 GCA_017963875.1 Victivallales bacterium
ATTCATCAATGGCAGCGAGGATTTCCTGAAGATTGTGCGCTTTCCTAACCCACGCCTGTACACGCAAGCCAAATCGTTTGAATGTCTCGAAAAGGTCCTGCTGGCTGCTGACATCCACGCCATTCATAACTCCTTGAGTATAGAAAAGCACATCAAGAGGGCGTTCTGCAACCACGCGCGGGTCCAAGGATTTCAGGCTTCCTGCCGTGGCATTGCGTGCGTTGGCGAATTCTTCTTCGCCGTGCGCAAGGCGGACAGCGTTCATTTTGACAAAACCAGCACGGCTCATGTAGACCTCCCCGCGTGCTTCAAAGACTGCGGGGAGGTCCTCTTCATTTCCCGTAAGGCGGAGAGGGACGGATTGGATGGTGCGGATATTGGCCGTTACATCATCGCCTTCACTTCCATTGCCACGTGTCAAGGCACGTACCAAAAGCCCATGCTCATAGCGAATGGATATGCTGACGCCATCGATTTTAGGTTCAATGATATACGTGACGTCCGCCTGTCTCAGTCCCTTTTCGACATAGTCCACGAAACGTGCGAGATCCCCTTCATTATATGTATTGTCAAGGCTCATCATGGGGACTTCGTGGCGGAATGACGCAAAAGCCTTCAGCGGCTCCCCAGATACGCGCTGTGTAGGAGAATCTGGCGTAATACATTCAGGATGAGCGGCTTCGAGTTCTTTCAACTCGCTCATCATCTTGTCATACTCGAAATCGCTGATTTCGGGTCGCGCCTCGACATAGTACAAGCGATCATGGCGCTGTAATTCTGAACGTAAAAAAACGATTCTTCCTTTGAAGTCATCCATTTGGGAAATCTCCAATAATCTGTTTGCCGATGAGTTGCCAGAGAATAAGATATTGCTCAATGGAGAAAATCCTAACAGCAATATGATAAAATATCGAAAAAACTTAATGAAAAAACGGACGATTTGACTAGTGTTTCCGATAAAGACCAATATATTTCCAATTGAAAAAGTCTGTTTCTATTTTATGATTGTCAAACATCTTTTGTTGCATGCTTGAATCTCTACACATACGCAATCTGGCATTGGTATCCACGTTGGATTTGGAATTCACGGCGGGACTGAATGTCATCACAGGTGAAACTGGCGCTGGAAAATCGCTGATAATCGGTGCCATTCAACTGTTGGCAGGCGGTCGTTCGACGCCTAGCATGATCCGAAAAGGAGAAAAATCCTGCGAGGCGGCGGCTGTGGTGAATCTCTCCAAGGCATTCCCTGAACTACGGGAAGCCATAGAGTCAAAACTGGAAGCCGCGGGGTTGCCTCCCAACGAGGAGAACCGCCTTCTATTGCGTCGAGTTGTAACGGAATCGGGCTCTCGCGCGTATGTGAATGCGACTCCAGTCACCATCGGTTTTCTGAGGGAAATCGGGGCTCTTTTAATCGATATCCACGGCCCTCATGACAATCAGTCGTTGCTGCTTAGTTCCCATCAACTGGCTTTGCTGGATACTTTTGCGGGCAATCAGCCGTTGCTTCAGGAGTGCAGGGGGCTTTATTTGAAAAGTACCGATATCAGAAGACAGTTGGATGAACTGGCCAACGAGGGGCTCAATCCAGAAGAGGCAGAACTTCTGAGACACCAACTCAAGGAAATCAAGGAGGCAAATCTCCAGTCTGGCGAAGATGTCGAACTCCTCAAAAAATACAAACTTGGTGAGAACTCAAAGAGACTGTCTGAACTTACAGGGGGCGCATCGCTGGCACTGGCATCTGGGGATAATTCCATTCTTGACCAGTTTACGGATATTATCCGCGCTTTGCGAGAGGTCGAATCGCTTGACCCAGACAATGGGCCGCAGTTTCCAGAACAACTTGTGTCGATTTATGACCAGGTTCAAACACTTGCCGAACAATTGGATGACTATGCGCATGATTTGACTCTGGACACAGAGGAATTTCAGCAGATTGAAGAAAGGCTTGAACTTGTACAAAAACTGAAGCGCAAATACGGCCCCTCATTGGAGGATGTTCTTGAGACACAGAAAAGAATCAAGGAACGGTTGAACAAGATTCTAGGCAGGGGGGAACTCATCGAAACGCTCAGAAAGCAACTGGAAGAATCGAATGACGCATTGGATGCAGTCTGCAAGAGATTGACGGATTCGAGGGAAAAGGCGGCGATGCCGCTGGCGGAGGCAATCACTGGCAAATTGCGCCATTTGGGATTCAACAAGGCCGCATTCCAGATTTTGCTGACTCCGTCTGCTTCTGGTCCAACGGGTGCCAATTCCGTTGAATTCATGTTTGCGCCAAATGTTGGAGAAGACCTGCAATCGCTTAGAAACACGGCGTCGTCAGGTGAGACGGCGCGTGTCATGCTGGCGGTCAAGACTGTTTTGTCTGAAGCGGATGCGGTGCCAATACTTGTGTTTGACGAGATTGACGCGAATGTCGGAGGGCGTGTCGCGGGGACTGTCGCTGATGAACTGCGGGCCGTGGCCAGGCATCATCAGGTTTTCAGCATAACACATTTGCCTCAGATTGCGGCTGCCGCAGACAACCATTATCTGGTCGAGAAGCACGTTGAAAATGACCGAACTGTGACCGACATGCAGTCCCTGGATATGAAGGCAAGAACCAGTGAACTCATTCGCATGCTAGGTGCCGATGTGGATTCATACGCCGCTGAACAACACGCAAAAGAATTGCTGAACAACGCCTTGCGAAGAAATTCAGAAAGAAATCCCAAAACTTGACAACAGAAGAAGATATGCCATGAAAAAACATTTGAATAATATTATTGTTTCCATGGCGATGGTCGCCATGCTCTTCAATTCCTGTACTCCGACTGACCCGCGCTCTGAATTGCAGAATGCACATAAGTTAATGCAGCAAAATCAGTTTGATAATGCGTTGCCGAGAATAAGGACATGCCTTGACATGGATTCGGAGAATGTTGACGCCATAATTGCCAACGCCCTTTGTGTCTATAATCTCCAGCCTCGTGACAACGATGCCTGCAAGAATGCCCGTCTAAAACTTTCCCGTGTGACTTCGACATTGGCCCCGACTCGTTTTGATGCATGGTACACATATACATGGGTTTTGATGGAGGACATGGACTACGACAAAGCAGTCAATGCGGCTCGTCGTGCTCGGACGCTGTTCCGTTCCCTGCATAATCTTCCCAGCCATGAAAATGATGTCTGCGACAAGACTGATTTGACCTTGGCCAAAGAGAATCTTGCATACGCAAACCTGATTCTTATGACAGCCGATATTTGCCGCCACAACGGTCTCACTGAAGGTATGCCATTTTTCAAGGTCGCATTGTCCATTCCGTCGTTTGCAGAACTCCCTGAACTGTACCTGGCCTATGCGCAGTGGCTTTTGGAGGCAGGACGCAAACGTGACGCGCATATTGTCGCCTCTGAAGCGACTTCGAAGTTTTCTGATAATTTACCCTGCGCATACAACTATGCGCTTATAGATGAGTATTGCAGTCGAGAGATGAAGTTGCCTGACCCATTGCGTGACAAACTTATCCGTAAGTTTGACCGCGCATTTACATTTGCAAGAAAAAGCGGCAATCTGGCAATCGAAAAACGGATCGCCGCCAAAATGGCCCAACTGCAACGACGGTAAGACCCGAGGATTTCAGGAAAATGCCTCATATCCCAGAAGAAATCATAGAGGAAATACGGTCACGGGCCAACCTTGTGCAACTTGTGCAGGAGATGACGCGTGTGGAAAAGCGCGGAAACGACTACTGGGCCTGCTGTCCGTTTCATCATGAAAAGACCGCATCGTTCAAAATCAACCCCGAACGCCAGAATTATTATTGCTTTGGCTGCAAAAAAAGCGGAAATGTTTTTTCATTTGTAAAGGAAACCGTAAATACGGATTTTGTCGGGGCGGTTCGATGGCTGGCAGACCGGCTTGGCATCACAATTCCAGAAAGTGATGAAAAGGGGCTGACTGGTGCGGCCGCGGCGCAAAGACGCCAGTGGAAGGACAACTGTTTTCGTCTGTTGAATGATGTCGCCGCATGGTATCACGGAAATTTGAACGGGCCTGGAGCGGAGCAAGCGTTGTCATACATTGCCTCGCGCGAATTGGATAAGGAAGCGGTGGATCATTTCATGATTGGCTATTCACCAGATTCATGGGATGCGGTCATTGCGTGGGCAAAACGCCAGGGCTATACGCAGGATCAACTTCTCGCCACGGGGCTGGCAATCAAAAAGGAAAATGGCGGCGATTGCTATGACCGTTTCCGCGGACGGCTGACTTTCCCTATTTGGGATGAACTTGGGCGCGTCGTCGGCTTTTCCGCACGCGTCTTGGAAGCGAATGCGAAAACCGCCAAATACGTCAATTCACCCGAAAGGGAGTTCTTCCAGAAAGGACAGTTGCTTTATGCGTATAATTTTGCACGGCAGGCATTCAAGAATTCAGGCCGTGCATTGGTCTGCGAGGGCCAGTTGGATGTTATCGCATGCCATCGCGCGGGGCTGACATACGCCGTCGCCGCACAGGGAACCGCTTTCACTGAACACCATGCGCAGATGCTCAGGCGTTCGACGCAGAATGTCACGCTTGCATTTGACGCGGATACGGCAGGGCAGAAGGCGACTGTTCGGACGGTCGCGCTGTTGCACGCGCAGGGACTCGCCGTCAGTGTGGCGACGCTTCCCGACGGCGATGATCCAGACAGCATTTTCAGGCGTGGCGGTGCGACGGCATTGTCAGCCATCATGAATGCGACTCGCCCCGCACTGCACTATCTTCTAGAGGCATTTGCGAGAAATCACGACTTGTCTGTCCCAGAGGAACGTGCAACGGTTGTCCAGGAACTGTTGAAGACGATACAGCCGATACCTGATCCAGTTGCCCGCGCGGGGCATTGCCAATGGCTTGCGCAGCAGTTGAATCTTCCAGAGAACATTGTCTATGAAGAACTGAAAATCGTTGAGAATGCACAGGCGAGAAACATTACGCCGATTATCTCGCCTCTTCCAAAAGTTCAAAAACATGATGGGTGGATGAAGCCGTTTGAATCAATTCAGCCTGTGAACGAAAATGCTCTTCAGACTCTGCTGGCGCTGATTCTCAAATTCGAGCCGCTTGCTTTGCAGTTGGCTGATGCAGTGGAACTTGAGGAATGTTTTAAGAATACTCCCGTGGGCGAGGCAGTCAATACGGTGCTGGCCCATACGCAGCAGGGGGAATGGGCTGATGCGGAGAATCTGCTGGCGTCGTCAAGTCTCTCGGAAATCCCATCTGTCGGCAAGGTATTGGCGCAGAACGATTTTGTTTCGTTGATGCCCCAGGAAGGTGATTCAAAGGAAATTATTGAAGGCAAATATGCCAAAATCAACCAGGCGTTCAACGACTGCATCGGCAAATTGCAGGCGGCTCGGCTTGCAGATGATATCCAGAAGACGAAGGAGGAACTGCGCAATGCTCCGTCCGAACGTCAACATGAACTTCAGGAGAAACTTTCGAAACTAATCATTGAGAAGAAAAGGCTACTGATTCCAAAGAAAGACTTTTGATTTTTTATACTTCTACTCTCATTTCAAACACAAAGGAGAAGACGCATGAAAAAATGGTTGTTGACATTGGGGCTTTTGGTGGTTTGCTGTGTCCAGGCAAGTCAGACACTTGTCGAAGACAACTTTACGGCGGAAGCACCTGAAGTATGGAAGTTTGTTGGATTGTTCAGGCCGTTTACAGCCATTGAATATACCTCAAATGGCGTGGTGCTGAAACGCAACGACGCGCAGAAGCCGATACCAGGCAGGCTGTTCGACACGGCATACCAGTTTCACAGCGTCGTCAAGGATTTGCCCAAAGGTGCTGACTACTATGATCTTTCCGTGAAAATCGGCACCAACAAGGAGAGTTTCATTCCACGCGGGCATGGAGATGGTTATCACAATCGCATCGTGTGGTATGACGGCGAGGGCAAGAAGGTCATGGACACCCCTTATCGTCCGTCTTTCCGTTTTAGCCTGGAGCAGCCAGGCTGGAGTTCCTTCAGAGGCGACATTCCCAAAGGAGCAGTAAGCGCGGAAGTGCAGTTCGGTTTTGACACGCCTGATTTCCAGCCAGGCGAGAGCGCGATTCTTGCTGGAGTAAAGTTTGTTGTAGGGACGAAGGCGGAAATCATCGCAAAGCCGAGCCTTGGCGGAATGGACCATACGCCAACGCGTCTAAGCCCATCACCGACTGCCGATGGAGCGGCACCTGTCCGCATCCATGTTGCCAACGCCGCAGGCGTTGATTGGGAAGCATCAACAATCACTTTGGATGACAAGCCGATTGATGCTGGCTTGAGTCGAGACGGTGAGATCTTCACTTATACTCCACAGACTCCGTTTGAAGCAGGAATTCATCACTTCAAATTCACCTTGAAGGATATTGGCGGAAACATTGATAATTTCGGATGTGTGCTGTATGTAGGCAGTATAAAAACACCCAATACGATGACCATCCGCGAGGACGGCATGCCAATGCTCAATGGCAAACCGTTCTTCATGCTCGGCATAGCGTGCCTGGTCAAGCAGGGGCGCAACGAAATGTCGTATGACAAGGCATTCGAGGAGGCCGCTGCAGCGGGCATGAACTTCGCGCGTCACTGGAGTTCCTACAATATGGAGTGGGATGACGCCAATGATTACATCAAGGCAGC
>JAGCTA010000157.1 GCA_017963875.1 Victivallales bacterium
CTATCCTCAGGTCGATTACAAGTACTTCCTCGACATGCAGATGAACATCCTCGCCAACGACCCCGTCTTCGAGGGTATGGGCATCACAGGCTACTGGGGCACGCACTACACCGACGAGGAGATGTACCGCTGGTCCCACTCCCTCCTCCGCCACTATGTCGTCGAAGGCCAGAAGGAAATGCTGTCGAAGAAATACGGGTTCACGTATGTGCCAGGCCATATCGAGAACAATGATTTCGCCGATGGATTGAAGGGCTGGACAGTGACCGAAGGCGAAAAGGGTTCCGTCGGAACCGCCTACAACAAAGAGCTCAACCACAGGAACCAGAACCGCTGGGGCGGCGCAGGCGACATTGGCAACACGTTCTGCACGCTGAAGACGGTCGAGGGCAAGCCGAACACCGTCTCGCAGGTTGCGAAGAACCTCGTTCCTGGCAAGCAATACATGCTGCTCTTCTCCGCGGGAAGCTACGACGACCTCAAGGTCCAGAAGTTCAACCCGCGCGAGTTTGGTCTGGACGCGACCATCTCTGATGCGGAAATCGTCCCCGAAGACTCTTTCGTATTCATCGACAAGCGTGAAAAGGGCAACTATGCCTTCAATCATAACATCGCACGCCAGAACCTCTACCGCTATGTCTTCAAGCCTAAAAAGTCCGAAGTGACCATCACCTTCTCGGACGCCAAGGCAGTCCCAGGCGAGACGCTCATGTTCAACTACGTGCAGGTCAAGCCTTTCTTCCCAAAAGTCGAATATTGATTTCAGAGATTCATTATCATGTCAGAAGTGTCCGAAAGACATTTGGTGACGCAGGCACGGAACTGCGCATCCATCACGGCGAGCGTCCTCGCGCAGACGCTCATCAAGCGTCGCCCCGCAGACCGCTCGCTCTCAGCATCATTCTATGAACACCGTGAATTCGGCTCGCGCGACCGTCGGCTCATCTCCGAAACGCTGTTCTCCGTCCTGCGATGGTGGGGATGGCTTCGCCATCTTGCGCCAAGGCAATTCGTCGATGCCTGGGAAAACCAGCAGGAGGATGCCAAACTGGAAATTCCCCTAGCGGCTTTTTATTCGATGTTTGCGGCAGCGTGGTTCCTTGAAGGCAAAAATGAACTGCCGCTTGCGGCTGAATGGTGGCTGAATGAGGCTAGAATCAACAGAAATCTCATTCACTTTCTGCCTAAAGACGCATCGCCATTACGGAGAAAACAGTATCTGCTGCCTTTCTTCCCGCCAGGCAAACTCGAACAACTTCGAAACGAGGATTTGCTTCCCGAATGGTGTTATAAGGAAATCCAACTGCCAGCCAACCAAAATAACATGCTGGAGTGGGAGCAACAGCGTCCGCCCGTATGGCTTAGAATCCAAACCGATGAACCAGAGGCACTTTATGGTGAACTCTGCGAAAACGATTTCCGAGCGGCACGCCATCCGCTAATGGAAAATGCCTGGCAACTCGAATATGCAGGCGGAAACCTGAGGGCACTCAAGGCGTTCAAAGAAGGCAAATTCGAAATCCAGGACATCGCATCGCAAACCGTCGCACTTATCTGCACCCCTTCTGCGGGACAGCAATGGTGGGACGCCTGTGCAGGCGGCGGAGGAAAGACGCTCCACCTCGCCTCACTTATGGACCGCAAGGGAACTGTCCTCGCCACGGATATCAGACTCCATAAACTGGAAGACCTCAAACTTAGAGCAAGACGTGCTCAATTCCCAAATATTAGATACAAGGAATGGAAGGGAAAGGACATGCCGACATTCAAGGCGCACTTTGACGGCGTCCTTGTCGATACGCCCTGCTCCTGCTCAGGCACATGGAGGCGGAATCCCGATGCACGCTGGACGACATATCCCGCTGAAATCGATGAATTCCACGACCTCCAGCTGCAACTGCTATCCAACGCATCCCGCGCCGTCAAGCCTGGCGGCACGCTTGTTTATTCGACATGCTCAATGTTCATGCGTGAAAACCAGACAGTCGTCGCGGATTTCCTCAAGTCCTTCCGTGAATTCAAACTCGTGCCTTTCACCTGTCCGCTAAACGGTACCCTAAATGATGGCATGAACCAAATCTGGCCATGGGATGCCGACTGCGACGCAATGTTCACGGCAAAGATGGTTCGGAAGTAACGACGGTTTGACACCATCCGCACTGGTTCTGTGCATCGGGCTCGGCCGGGGAAAAACGTGGCCGCAATCGCTACTTTCTCCCATTGTTC
Organism: Victivallales bacterium; assembly: GCA_017963875.1. Next base: position 2,227 of record JAGCTA010000157.1, read on the forward strand.
TTGTCCTAGAAGATCTTCTCGCTGGTGCTATAACCGAATGCCCACGCCTCGAGCACTTCATCGTACATCTCGCTGCCATCATCCAAACTTGAGCGAGATATTGCCTGCCACCACGCCCATTACCTTGACCAACTTTTTGCGGTCCGTGTAAAAAAGCGTATTGGCGTTCTATTTGTTTTTGTCGTCACCGTTAAATCAGGACGCGACCTCGCCGTTTTCCTGTTGCTCGTCAATGGCTCTGTCCCCAGCCGCCATCTATCAGCCCACAACTCTTCAATCCAGTAAAAGATGTTGAAGGCATTGTTGTTCCTGTTGTGTTCAAATTAGAAAGACGGGCTAACTTGCAATTCCAACTGAATTTTCGCATATTTTTACTCAGTACTCCAAAGACAAGGCAAATCATCATTTGGGAAACCGTGCCTTCTCGACCGCAAAATTCTATAGAGATACATGCTCTCCTCACTGTTCACACTACAGGCACTTACTCGGAGTTACACATTGCAGCGCACTCCGTGTGCCCTCCCAACTTTAGAAGCCATGTTTTTTAATAACAAAAAACTATCAAAAATTAGGAATAAATAGGAATTTATATGATAGTAAATTAATTGACTTGAAATTAATAAAAGACACTTGATATTATCATATAGCATTAATTAAATAAATCAGAAAGGAAACGAAAAAAATGACAAAACTACAAAGAATAACCGAACGACAGGCGGACGCGTTCCTCAAGAGGGTCTTCAGCCGACGATCTGTTCTTGCGGCGCTGCTAAAGGCACTCTTTCCAGAATTCAGGGACATCGACATCGACGACATCGCACGAAACTATCTGCTCCCCCAGGGGGATTCGGAACTGGTCCAAATTTGCAACACCGACGGCGGCGCCTGCCAGTACGACATCGTATTCAAAAGCCTGAGGCCAGGCTACACCTCCAGCAGGGACTGCATCGTCTTCAACATCGAATTCCAGAATAAAATCAATCCTGGCTATGCAATTATTAAAAGAGGTATATATTATTCATCAAAAATACTTTGCCAGGAAAAAGGGTCACTGTTCGAGGGCAGCGACTACGACGGACTGAGGAAAGTTCACGGCTTCTGGCTGTGCCCCAGAGCCCCCGCCAGCAGTGCAAACAGCATCCGCCGCTACAATCTCCTGGAGTCTGTGACAGGGGAAGCAGTTGAACAAATTGCGTCCCCCAAAGAGGATTACGACATGATAGCCCTGACCATCGTCGCCCTGAACGACGACATCCCCCCGAAGTCGGACAGAGGTCTTCGGCTGCTTTACACGCTGATCAACAGCACCCTTCCCCCCGAGGAACGGGAGCGGATTCTCAAAGAGGAATACTCAATCGAAACAACAACGGAGGAAAAGCAGATGCATAGTTTTTTCTATTATCAAATGAAAGATTGCAAGAAAAAAGGACGTGAGGAAGGACGAAAGGAAGGGCGTATGGAAGGACGTATGGAGGGACGTGAGGAAGGACGTATGGAAGGACGTATGGAAGGACGTGAGGAAGGAGAAAAACTTGGACTGCAGAAGGGAATCACCAAGGCATATCGGAGCATCACCCAAAACCTGCTGTCCTTGGGAAAAAACGCAGAGGAAATCCAGTCTCTCCTTGCCATCCCCCACGAGGAAGTCACGAGCATCATCGGAACCATTCAAACAGGAGACTGATAAAGCGAAAAGCATCCGCTCAGGGCAATCCTTTATGCCATCACCATCATCTCTTTCATACTAGAGGCTGATAAAGTTAACAGTATCCGCCGCAACAATCTACAGAAGACAATGGAGGGGGAGGCCGTTGAAGCATTCACACCACCTCAAGAGGATTACGACATGATGGTCATTGACCATCATCGTCCTGAACAACGACGTTCCCCGAAGTCGGACAGAAGTCCTCGGCTGCTCTACACGCTTGACTAGCGACACGATTTCTCCTGATGTCTTTTTCAGACCATTATTGTACCCCCCTGAAAAACAAGCCTATTTGAGATATTGCATGGCCATGAGGCAATACGCCGTTGACAATTGTGGTATGCTCTCCATCCAGCGGCCTGACTCCTCATTGCACCACGAGCCGTCCTGACGTTGCCTTGCAATTAAAGTCGTGGCAAGTTCTGCCTTCCAGTCATGATTGTTGCCTTTTGCATCGGTTACTGCGGGCATGTCCAGCAGGGACATTGTCTTCGCAAATGTGTGATAATAATAATAAAGCCCTGCTTTGCCGACGCCTGGATTCTCCTCCAACGTGTAGTTCTTCAGCACCCACTCCATGGCGGACTGAATACGAACATCATCCTTTTTCACCTTGGCGTAAATAAGGCTTTTCAGACCTGAATACGTCATTGTGCCATAGGAGCGAAGAGCCCGTGCCTCTGGCTTGTCCTTCATGGCGTCCTGCGGGCAGTAGATGAACCCTCCCTTGTCATCATCCGACGCCGACGCAACCCACGCGCTCTGGTTTGTATCCTTCAGATTCTGGCAGATGGTGACGAATTTTGCTGCATTATCCCATGCCAATTCGGAACGACGCGCGGCTTCGGTATCCTGCGCGTAAGGTTCACGGTCAAGGTAGTCTGTGACATGCAGCGCATCCAGAGCCCAAGCGGTGTTATTAAGATCAGAACGTGTCTGTGAACCATAGCCAAAACCACCTTGCGGGACATTACCGTCAGCCTTCGGAATCGCATCCGATCCCATTAGATACGCCCGAGCCTTGCGGATGATCTCCAAATCCTTCGGACGGTTGCAGGTTGCCAACGCCAAAAGACAAATAGACGTATTGTAAACGGCATAACCTCCAGGAGAAGCAGGCCCTTCAGGTCGTCCACTGCCTTTTTTCCCAATCAATTTTCCCAAGAGCCCTCTGCCGCCTCGCGGGCCGCCGCCATTCGCTCCATTGCCGTCTGCATTGACACCATCTTTCGTGGCATCGTCAGATTTTTCTGGCCCTTTGGGACGCGGCCCTCTGCGTCCACTGAAAATGCTGCCATCAGGCTGGGCATTTCCCGCAATGTAATCCAACGCCTTGTCGATACGCGCACGAATATCCGCGTCTGCAAGATATTCAGGAGTATTGTAGATACCCAGGACCGCCAGTGCTGTCACCGCAGGATGTCCAAAAGCCCCAAGCCATGCGCCCCGTTCCTGCTCCTGGCAATCGAGCATATATCGGATGCCGGCGGCACGAGAACGGCTTAAAGCATCATTTTCCTGTTTGTTCTGCTCACCTCTGACCCAAACTGACGGTGCCATAAACAACATGCATAAAGTCATCCACAATCGCCATGTTTTCATTTACTTCTCCTTTTTTACATATCCATAGTGTATATATCAATGCACATGAACAAGAACAGTCACAATTTCTTCTGAGGAGTCAGCAACTCCTTCCATTCATCATCCGTTGGTTTGTGGAAACCAATGAACTGCTTGACAATGATTGGAAGCAAGACCAGCGTTGAAAGCCCTCCAAGCCAAATTCCAATGAGATTGGCGGCATAGTCCTTCCAATTTAAAAACAGCATACCTTCAAACATTTCAGGAATATACCGCAGGATGCTAAAGGACATCAGAATATTCCAACTTTTACCTACGAACTGTCCACCGTGGTCCAAAGACCTGTTGACAAGAAGCAGGTTGGCAATCCATATCAGGAAAGGAACAACATTGAACACAATGACCACAACGGACGCCAGTGTGCCGCTGTTCTGACGTTTGCAAAAATTCATCAAGCCAAAGAATGTCGCAACATAGAAGATCATGTACCCTACCATGTTGGCTACAGGAATCAACAAATCGCTTGACCAAAGATCAGGCTGACACATTTTCACAACAAGGAAAATGACGCTTATCATCGCCACTGACAATAAATATCCACCGCCCCAGACACTGGAAAACAGGAAGAAGACAAAGCGGGTGATAGGGTTGTTCGGGCATTTTTCCCTGACGCGGATGCTGACCTTCATCGGACCAGTCAAACCGTACAAAGTCACGATAAGCGCAAAAATCAATGATGCACCCAAGCATGTCCACTGAGACACAAGAATACTTTCGTCCATGTTTCTGTTTTGAAGAAAAATGCCAAACAGGAGGCTCACAATGCTGGCGACAAATGAGTAGATTCTGACAGGCAGGAGACGATTGGACAGAGGTGCACTCAATTCCGCGATGGTAAACATGAAAAACATCCCGCCTAGAAGAAGGCCGACAACCTCCATCGACAGCAGTGTCGGCGAAGAGAATTCCTGTCCCCACAGCAGTATGGTATATGGCGCAAGCAACGCGCTTCCAACAACAAAGCCAATTAAAATCATGAAAACACAGTATCCATATCGCCCTGTGCTCCCTACCCAGATCATCGCGATATTCAATGCCAGCACGAGAACCATCACATAAATCTGACTCAACATCATACTACCCAATGTTCTACCCTGCAAATAGTACGCGCACACGACGCTTGGCAGGCAAATGCCGTAAACATACAGGCACATGACGAGACTCGTCAACAGATGCCCCCACGCCATCCGCAATGGTGACATGGCGATGAAATTCCCTACATCAAGGTCTGGGACCGAACGCTCCCTTGCAAATCGGAACATTCCAAGCACGCCTCCAAAGCCAAGGCACCCTAATGCGAGCGCGTATGTGCCTATGACAAAAATGGTCGCGCCAGTGCTTTTCAAATCAGATTCCTTGATGAAGTCTATGCCTGATTGCGACCAGGAAAACAGCGTCATCACACCATACGCAAGCCCCAATGCGAGTATCACCCCGCCAAATTTCACGGCATTGCTATTGACATTCTGACGCAGTTCCTTGACTGTCAATGGATTGAGAAGGTCATTCCATTCATTTTTCATGGTCTTTTCCCTCCGTGTCCTTATTTTGTAAACTTCATGAACATTTCCTCAAGCCCCATCTCCAGCTTCTGTATGCCGACAATTGGAATGCCAGAGGCCAAAAGTTGCGCCGTGACTTCTGGAATAACCACATCATTTCCACGAAGTTTCGCCCTGACTTCATGGGGACCGACAATATCCGCGCCATCGCAGGCGACGAGTCCCGCAAGCGTCGCATGAAGAGAGGCGGAATCCCCCAAGGTAGTCAGCATCACGGCCACATGCGGCAACTGCTCCACAGGCATCGTCACATCATGAACTGAATCAGGTGTCCCATGCGCAGCATCTGCCTCTGTCGAAAGCAGTTCCAATTGTTCCTGAAGCGAATCCAAGAGTCCAGCGGCAACCACATGACCCTCCTTAATGACAACTGCGCCTTCGCACATATCCTGAAGTTCGCTTAAAATATGGCTTGACAAGAAAATTGTCATGCCGCGTTCCGCCAATTGCTTGAGAATGACCCTCAACTCATAGCGTGCTTTTGGGTCGAGTCCTGCGGCAGGTTCGTCAAGCAGCAACACCTTCGGGTGGTGAAGCAGCGCACGAGCGAGGCTCACACGCTGTTTCATGCCTTTCGACAGAGTGTTCAAGAACTGATCGCGGAAACCGTCGCATCCTGTAAATCCTTCGACATCCGCCTGCACGGCACGGCGTTCATCGCCTTTGTATCCGAAACTCCTAGCGAAGAAATCCAGATACTCCCAGACCTTCAAGTCTTTGAAATCAGGCAAGGCATCAGGCATGTATCCAATGAACTGACGTGCCCTGTCGGGATACATCACGACAGAAAGGTCGTCATAGAGGACATCGCCGTTGTCGGGTCGGTCAACGCCCGCCATGATTCGCAACGTCGTAGTCTTTCCAGACCCATTTGGCCCAATAAAGCCGTAGATTCGCCCTGCGTCCAACTGAAAACTCACATTGTTTGCAGCGAGTTTCTTACCGAATGCGCGGCATAGATTGCAGACTTTGACATTCATAGTTCACTCCATATCCCAAAAGTGCCAATACGCACTGTCCAATCTGATTTCATTTTCTCCCATACGTTCCCATGACAATCACCCTTTTCTCTGAAGAATTGGCCTTGAAACCATAATCAGAGCAAAACGGCTCTGTTGTTACTGCCGCGAATTCTCCCTCTGCCAAAGCCCCACTATGGACCAGATGCCAGATGGCTTTTTCCGATGTGTCGAACATCACCATCTGAACGGCATCCAACTGGATATTCTCCTCATCCCATTTGCCACGTCTACCACGCATTGCAAGACGTTTTGTCTCCCCTGCCCCAATGGCCAAATCGCCAAACCACTCTCCATGGGGCGCAGCAATGATCAATTCAGCCAAAGGAACGCCCAAACGATTTGTCACCGTGCAACCTTCATCGTCAAAAGTCACCTGGATACCATTCTCCGTCTTGCCCTTATACCTGACGGAATACTTAATCGGCGATTCGTCATCCGAAAAATCCGCTGACAACATTTGCCGTCCAGCAGAAACTCGTACAGAAAGATCTTTTACAGGATTTATAAAAGAGACCATGCAATCATCATCAAATTCCAATGTCTTCTTCCAGACAGAGCGCAGTTTTCCACGAATCAAACCTTGGGAAACAAATTCACCAGATTCATTGTCAAGCCAAACGACGCTCGTCAGTTTGCATTCACTGTCAAATTCCAGGGAAAAGAATCTGACAATCACTAGAAGAAGCGAAACTGAAATGGCCAACGCTGGCGTAACGAGCAATGGAAGCAACGGTTTCTTCCAAAGTTTCATCCCCCAGAATACCCCAGGCCCCAACACAAGTACAGACAAAAGGAGACCGATGACATAAACATTGACATCCTGCCGTTGGTCATTGTCAATAAGCCTGTCTTCCTCATCATATCCATTCAACTGTAAAAAACTCCCCTGCAAATTCCAGAGTTTAACACCAGAAATCAACTCCGATGGATAGTCTTTGGACTTTATTCCTTTCTGGAGCAGACTCTTCGCCGCCACCTCCATGCAAACGATTGAAGGAACGGTGACCATCCGCCCCAGGCCTATTTTCTTGAATACAACCTTTGACAACAACGAAGTAACCTCTTCCTTGGTAAAATTCTTCTGTTGTCTATCGTCTTCATTCGCGGCCACCACGACTGTGCCTCCCAGTTTCTCATAGACACACAAGGCATCGCGCACACCATTCGAAAGCCCTGCCCACTCGCACGCTGTCAACCATATCGCGCTATACGCCAGATAGGGACGATAATCATCAGGCCAGTTGCTTGACGTTTCCGCTACATCCCCCAGCAAACTCTGAGAAAAATTGTTCAATTGCTCTTGGTCACAAAGTTGTTTTGAACATAGACAATGGGCATTCATGAAAAGATGACGGGCTTTCATAGCCCCCACGTTCCCTTCGTCAGACTTGCTTTCCACAACCTTCCCATTCACGGAAACTTTCCAAGAACGATACACAGTTCCCTCTTGCTCGTAAGATGCGTCCTGCATGTAAGACGATCTAATACCATTCAGTATTGAGGCTATGATTCCCTTCTTTTTGGCTGTTTCATCTGAAAGCGGTAAAAACATGCTAAGGATACGTGTTTCACCCACCTTAACTCTTTCCCTAAGTTCACCTGGAATCCCAGGCACATGTACTTCTAGTTCACCTTTTTGATTGTGTGTTTTGATTACTGAATTTGTAAGATGGTCATTATTTCCTGCTCGTAATAAAATTGCCTCAATAGCAATGTCTGCGTCTTTTTGGGTGGAATTTCGGACCAGCACCCGCAACAGCCAGCCACCTGGAATACATACTGTGCGCGAGGCATCGGAAAGAACCGTCACTTCGACCTTGTCTGTATCATTTCCAGCGTCCCCCATGCATTGCACAAAAGCACTCTGGACAAAAAGTGCGAGAGTAATCAATGCCAATCTTTTCATGCTTGTTATCATTGTTAAATCCCTTTCCGTATGGATACTGTTTCCATGTTCAAATCCCATCAGACAACGCCGAACAACCTTCAGGCGGATGCCTTGGAAGCGTCCCCAGCGCGATTGCGCCTATCAGCGCCCAGGCGATGTTGCACAGTGCGTTCACTACTGGAACACTCCCCGCAAAACCGTCGTTCTCGTTGCCATTGCCCAAAGCCATGAACATCGTAGCCGTCATGGACTCGCGCATACCCAAACCGCCAGGCGTCACAGGTATCAGGGTGACCGCATTGCCGACCTGCATGCTAATCAGATAGACTCCAAAGGAACCCTTGTCCTCTCCCAAAGCACGTCCCGTGCAAAAAACGCCGACTCCAAGCAAGAAATGTATAATCATCGAAATGGCAATGACTTCAAGCAACACCTTCTTATGATGTCTATAGGCATCTGCTGAAGCGCATAAACGTTCCACAAAACCAACGACCACGCATGGGGAATGCCGTCCCAGCCAAGTGACGACACAGTGAATCCAGCCAATCTTGATAATATGGCTATGATACACCATGACACCAAGCCCGCACAACGACGCCACTCCACCCATGAACACTGCCAGCAGAGCAGTCCGAACGACAGGCTCACCGGCAACAATTGCTGGATTCATCAGCCAGAATATCCCACCGCAAAGAGATGCCACAAGAAACAGCCCAGAGACACCGATGACCCGATCAATCATCCCTGACATCACCGCAGCCGCTCCCCTGCCTGGATAACGTCGCACGACAATCGCCAGTTTCACAAGGTCGCCGCTGACTGCGCCAGGTATAATCTGCGAGAAAAATGCCCCTATCAGCGTCAGGCGAAACAGCAGGAAGAAATTCAAGTGAACCCCATGTACGGCCAGAAGACGTCCCAGGCGATAGCCGCCGAGGAGATGCGTGATGCCAATGCAGCCGAAAGCCATGAACAACAGCAGCGGATCTGCGCCGCGCAACGCCTGTATCGGCCTGGCACCTGTATAGTACACGGTCAAGCACAGAAGCGCAATGGCCACACCGATGCCAAGCAACCGTAGAAGCCATCCTCCTGTCTTCTTCATCTGCACTTCCATTCCATTGAGTTAAGACCTATTGAAAATCATCGGTGACACCATCCATGTCATCCGTCTTCTCGTTTTCAAAATGCCTTCGGCGAGCCAGAATGCGGTTAAGCCATTCCTCGTCCTCTGGTGGCAAGGCCAGAAGAGATTTGTGCAGGATTTCAACCAATTCTTTTGTATTGTCGCAAAGTTCCGCGCACACTGGAACGATAACCGCATTAGGTTCGGCCTCCTGCAGCCTCTTCAGATTCGCCTCCGCCTCTGGCATATCCATCTTGTTGGCGACCAACACACTGGCACGGTTTGAAAGCCCTTCCTCGTATGCGTCGAGTTCCTTGCGGAGGCAGACTAGGTCGTCCAAAGGATCACGCCCGTCAACTCCCGCCATGTCAAGAACATAGCCGAACATCCGACATCTTTCAA
>JAGCTA010000158.1 GCA_017963875.1 Victivallales bacterium
ATTCTGTCAGAAAGACGGATATCCTTCGTGTCCGGCTATACGAGGAGTTGAAAGAAAATGGCTACAAACCGCTGTACTCCAATAAGTATATCCGACGCGACCAAGTGTTCTCGAAGGATATCGATATTGAACATATCATTCCTCAGGCGCTTCTCTTTGATGATTCTTTTTCAAACAAGACGTTGGAATTCAAAGATATCAATATCGAGAAAGGAAGCAGGACGGCAAATGATTTTGTCAAGGACAAATATGGCGAGGAAGGCTATAACAGTTACCGTTTGCGCATAGACGACCTGTGTAATCGCGGTATCATCTCCGAGAAGAAACGGAAGAACCTGCTCATGACGGAATCCGATATTCCCGCCGGCTTTGTTGACCGTGACCTCCGGAATTCGCAATATATCGCGAGAAAGGCGCAGGAGCTGTTGGATGGTTATGTCCGCATCGTCGTACCGACGACGGGTTCCGTGACCGCCCGGCTACGTGAGGATTGGCAGCTTGTCGATGTCATGAAGGAACTCAATTTCGCAAAATACGAAAAAGCCGGAAGGACGTTCATCGATGTCGATTCGGATGGCCGCCAGATTCCCAAGATCCAAGACTGGAGCAAACGGAACGATCATCGCCATCATGCGATGGATGCGATTACGATTGCTTTCACGAAACCGGAGCACATTCAGATCCTTAATAATCTGAATGCACGAAGCAATAAAGATTCCGCGTTTTACCAGATGTTCCTTAATGAGACGGTGCGGACTGATAAAAAATGGATTTTTGCGCCGCCGATGCCTTTGGACATCTTGCGACGGGAAGTCAAGTCTCATCTGGATGCAGCGCTTGTTTCAATCAAGGCCAAGAACAAGGTGGTCACGAAAAACACCAACAAGACGCTTTCGGCTGCGGGCGTTCGTAAAACAACGGAATTGACGCCTCGCGGGGCCTTGCATAAAGAGCAGGTCTATGGCCTGCGTAAGCAGTACGAGGTTTTCGAAGTCCCGGTCAATGCCAAGATGACGCAAGAAGTGATGGCGTCTGTGGCTTCGTCCAAGATACGGGCTGCATTGCTGGATCGGTTGAATGCATTTGGAGGGGACCCTAAAAAGGCTTTCTCCGGGGGAAATACATTGGAGAAGAATCCGATTTTCCTGGATCCAGCGCACAGTAGTGCCGTTCCGTCGAAAGTAAAGTGTGTGCGTTTTAAGCCCTACTATAGTATCCGTAAAGATGTCGCTCCGGATTTGAACGTGGAGAAAATCGTGGATTCCAAGGCCCGCGCTCGGATTCAAGAGCGCATTGCGGCCTTCGGTGGAGTTGCGCGGGCCGCTTTGTCAAACTTGGACGAGAATCCTATCTGGCTGGATGATGCCAAAACCATTCAGATCAAGCGGGTTACCATTCAAGAAAACTTTGATTTGTATGCGCTTCATGACAAAAGAGACAAAGAAGGAAAGGTCCTGCTTGATTCGCTGGGCCATCCAATCCCCAATGATTTTGTCAATCTCCGGAACAACCATCACGCCGCACTGTATCTGGATGAGAATGGAAAGGTCCAGGCAATGGTCGTTCCTCTTTTTGAAGCGCTGAACCGCATTAATCAGGACTCGCCCGTCATTGACAGGTCTTTTCACGCTGACCTTGGGTGGCGTTTCCTTTTCAGCATGAAGGCAAATGAGATGTTTGTTTTCCCCGATGCGGCGACAGGTTTCAATCCTGCAGATATTGACTTGACGGATCCGAAGAATGCGGCGATAATAAGTCCTCATTTGTTTAGGGTTCAAAAACTCAGCAAAGGGGATTATTGGTTTCGGCATCACCTTGAGACGACAATCGAAGATGATAAAGACTTAAAAGACATTACTTGGAAAAGAATCAAGAGCATTCAGACAATGCTAAATGTCGTCAAGGTTCGGATCGACCATCTTGGAAGGATCGTTGGAGTAGGAGAATATGATTAAACGCACGCTATATTTCGGCAATCCGGCGTATCTTTCGGTACGCAATGCGCAGCTTGTTATCTCTAAACCATTAGATAGAGACTTGCCGCCGGACGACACTTCGCAAATGATCAAGACCATCCCGATAGAAGATATTGGGGTGGTCATTTTGGATCATCGCCAGCTTACCGTTACCGCTTCGGTGTTCTCTGCGTTGCTTGACAATAATGTGGCAGTCGTTACGTGTGATGACAAATCGATGCCCGCGGGATTGCTTCTTCCGCTTCATGCCAATACGTTACAAAGCGAACGCTTCCAGGACCAGTTGGAGGCTTCCTTGCCGCTTCGGAAGCAACTGTGGCAGCAGACCGTTGAGGCGAAGATTCGGAATCAGGCGGCAGTCTTGAAATATACCACCGGGGAGGATGCCCGAAATATGCTGGCCTGGGCTGGTAGCGTCAAAAGCGGCGACAGCGAGAATATGGAAGCTCGGGCCGCGGCGTTCTACTGGAAGAATGTGTTTCCTGATCTGGAAGACTTTGGCCGGGATCGTTATGGCGCGGCTCCAAACAATCTTTTGAACTATGGCTATGCCATTCTTCGAGCGGTTATTGCCCGGTCCTTGGTCGGGTCCGGATTGCTCCCGACATTCGGGATTCATCACCACAACCGGTATAATGCCTACTGCCTCGCGGATGATATAATGGAGCCATATCGGCCTTTCGTGGACAAACTCGTTTATGAGATTATGGCGGACGGGAATCCGTGCCCGCAATTGACCAAGGAGATTAAGACACGCTTGCTGGGCATCCCGGTTCTGGATGTCGACATAGACGGACATCGAAGTCCATTGATTGTCGCCGCGACAACTACAACGGCATCGCTTTATAAATGTTTTTCCGGGATTAGTCGAAAGGTCTTGTATCCGGAATTATGAGCAGTCGCATCAGTGAATATCGCGTTATGTGGGTCCTGGTTTTTTTCGATCTTCCGACAGATACCAAGAAAGAGCGGAAAGCTGCCGCTAAATTTCGGAAAGATCTGATTGGCGATGGTTTCACGATGTTTCAGTTCTCCATCTATATCCGGAATTGTCCTTCGATGGAGAATGCGCAGGTACATGCCCGACGGGTAAAGGCATTTATCCCGGAATACGGGAAGGTGGGGATTATTTGCATAACCGAGAAACAGTTTGACAACATGGAGTTGTTCATCGGTAAGAAGAATTCAGAATTGCCTCACGTCGAACAGCAGCTCGAATTGTTCTAGTCGGTTTTTCTAATCCTAAATATCGTCGCAACGCACGATCCACCAAATGGTTAGGCGGATCGTGCTGTTGTGACAATGTCAAAGGTAAGGAAAATGTAAGCCATTCACAACGCCTTCCGCTTCTCCCTTTTCTACGTCGACGC
>JAGCTA010000159.1 GCA_017963875.1 Victivallales bacterium
TTGCACGGCGGTGGCGGCGACGACACATTAGTCTTCGGCGGAGACTGGGGCAACGATACCGTCACGCAACTTGCGGGCGGCAAGGTCACGCTGTGGTTCGACAAGGGCGACGATTCCAAGTGGGACGATGCATCACTTACCTACACGGACGGCGACAAGTCTGTGAAGGTCACAGGCGTGACGGAAGTAACGCTGAGGTTTGGCGAGGACAATGGCAACGAGATGTATGCTGGGCTGCTGGCCGCAGGCGCGTTTGCTGAAGCCACGAGCGAGAAAATCTTCGAGGACAAGAACAAAGGAATGCTTGCATAGTTTTAAATATTTAATCAAGGAGCAACAAGAATGAAAAATCGAATTCTAGCAATGTGCCTGTGTGTGTGTGCCTTCACATCGGTTTTTGCCGCTGTTGACCCCATCTCCAGCGAGAAACTCGAATTGAAGGCAGGCTGGAATCTAGTGACGCTGACGCGTCCGATTGTCGAGGAGCATATCATCAAATTCCTTGGTTTCCAGCCAATGACTTTGGACGCCGATAAGGTAGGTTATGTCCGTTGCATGGACAAGAAGGACATCCAGATAGGCGTCGGGTACTGGGTTTTCTCAAAGAAAGACGAGACCATTGAGTTCACGCATGACCAGAATGCGAAGGTCTGGGATACGGCGGGGCTTACCGAGGGCTGGAATCTTATCGGCGTCGCCAAGGATTCCAAATGGCAGAAGCCCGCGACCGTTATCTGGCAGTGGAACAATGGCAGGTTCAGCCTTGTGGATAAAGACAATTTAAAGAGCGGAAAAGCCTATTTTGTGAATTACGAGAAGTAAATTAAGGTGATTCTGGCAGAAACGCATTTCAATGAGCGAGATAGAAGAAAAAGAAGCAAAGGAGCGGGAAATTCGCGAGCAGCGTGTCAGACACAGCGGATTTTTCGCTCTGAATGCAATTGCGCGTCATCATGGCCTTCCGCTGGACATGCAGCAGTTGATGCATGAACATGCGGCAGGGGAGAATGACCTGACGCCACGAGAACTAGTCAGCATTGCGGGAAAGCATTCGCTCAAGGCGAAATGCATCTCGCTTAAATGGAACAAGATCAGCCGCATCAACGCAGTTCTGCCGTGCATCCTTGAGAAAAAGGACGGGCATTTTGCCATCCTCTGCGGCATCAGGCAGCCGAAGCCTGCAGCGGAAAATGAAGATGCCAAGGAGTCCGAGGAGGAGAAGCAAGAGGCAGAACTCGCACTGGTCGATCCCCAAAGGCAACTGGAACAGCCGACGGAGAACTTCTGCTTCGTCAAACGGAGCGACTATGACGAGGCTTTCACGGGCAAGGCCATTCTCCTGAAACGCGTCTATTCAATCATGGACGAGGAGCAGCCTTTCGGCTTGCGATGGTTTCTGCCAGATTTCCTCAAACTCAAGGGCGTTTTCTTCCAAATCGCCTTGGCTGTGCTGTTGCTGACGTTGATTGCTTTGGCGACGCCGCTGTTCTTCCAGAATGTCGTTGACAAGGTTCTTGTCCATGAAAGTTTCTCGACATTGAATGTATTGGGCGCAGGCATCATCGTCACCGTCCTGTTCAATGCAATCCTTGAGTATTTGAAGGGGCATTTGCTCCTTTTCGCCACCAATAAAATCGATATTTCGACCGCAGTCAAAACATTCGCCCATCTGGTGCATCTGCCAATTGATTTCTTTGAGCAGGTGCCTTCTGGCGTCATTCTCAAGCATATCCAGCAGACGGAGAAAATCAGGGGATTTCTTTCTGGAAATTTGTTCTTCACTTTTCTTGATGTCTGCTCGCTCTTTATTTTCATCCCGTTTTTGTTGATGTACAGCGTCAAACTGACGATAGTCGTGCTTGCGTTCACGGTTGCGATGGCATTGGTCATCGCGGCGTTGATAAAACCTTTCCAGAAACGCCTTGACGCGCTATATCAGGCGGAAGGCAGGCGTCAGAGCCGTCTGGTCGAGACGATCCACGGCATCAGGACAGTGAAATCGCTGGCTCTTGAACCTGTGGAGGAGAAAAACTGGGGGAACCGCAGTGCGGCGGCAATCCGAGCGTATTTTTCCGTGGGGCGCATTTCATTGACGGCGCGGAGCATCAGCCAGGCTCTGGAGATGCTGATGGGCATTTCCATTATTTGGCTTGGCGCACTGATGGTGTTTGAAGGCGATATGTCGATAGGCGCGTTGATTGCCTTCCAGATGCTTGCAGGGCGCGTGACTGGGCCGTTGGTGAAGACCGTCGGGCTAATTCATGAATATCAGCAGATTGCGTTGTCAGTCAAGATGCTGGGCATCGTAATGAACACGAAATGCGAGCCGAATCTCGGTCGTGTGCGCCATCCGCTGGCTGGCCGCATCACCTTTGACAAAGTTTCGTTCAGATATCGTCCCGACTTGCCGATGGCCATCAGGGATTTTTCTCTTGACATTCCAGCAGGAGCCTCGCTGGGTATCGTAGGCCGTTCTGGGTCTGGAAAGACAACGCTGACCAAATTGCTCCAAGGGCTATATCCGCCGTTTTCTGGTCTGGTCAAGATTGACGGCGTCGATATTCGCGAATTCGAGAAATCGCATCTGCGCTCAAGCATTGGTGTCGTTTTGCAGGAGAACTATTTTTTCAATGGAACCGTTCGTGAGAACATCAGTTTGACGAAGCCGAGTGCGACGGGCGAGGAGGTTCTTCGGGCAGCAAGTCTGGCGGGTGCGCATGAGTTTGTTCAGAAGTTGCCGCAAGGATATGACACGATGCTGGAGGAGAATGCCTCCAATCTGTCAGGTGGGCAACGGCAGCGTCTTGCGATTGCGCGCGCGCTCCTGACGAATCCCGCGATTTTGATTTTCGATGAGGCGACCAGCGCTCTGGACCCTGAGAGCGAGGCGGTTATTCAGCGGAATCTAGGGGCGATAGCCAGAGGACGGACGGTCATCATCGTCTCGCATCGTCTTAGTATGGTCGCTGGTGCGCAGAAGATTCTCGTGCTGGACAACGGCGAGATGGTTGACATCGGCTCCCATCAGGAACTCGTTGCCAAGGCGGGAATCTACAGCCAGTTCTGGAAACAGCAGATGGGTATCCGATAGGCTGATGGGAGGACTGGACGATGAAGAACAATAAGTTGGCAAAAGAGGCGGTGGAGTTTCTCCCCGATGCGCTTGAAATTGAGCAGGAACGCCTGCCGTGGTATGGTCGAATTGGAGTAGCGTGGATTTTCATCATCATCTCGGCGGTGTTGTGCTGGTCGTATCTCGGTCAGGTTGATGTCATTGTCCGCGCTCCTGGTCGGATTGTGTCGGGCCATGGCAATATTGTGATGAAGCCCATCGAGTCGGCGATTATCAAATCCATTGAAGTGAAGCAGGGGGATGAAGTCGAGGCGGGACAGGTGCTGATGACTTTTGATCCAGCCATCAATCAGGCGGAAGTTGAACGTCTGCGCAATGAAATCAGTGCGCTTCAGGCGAGTTTTGAAAGGTATGGCGCGGAGTTCAATTCCACGGACTACCCCGAGTCTGAAGGCGACCATGCCAAGTGGCAGCGGTCAATCTTCATTCAGAGGAAA
>JAGCTA010000160.1 GCA_017963875.1 Victivallales bacterium
GACGGCCCAGAAAAAAATGATGGTGCCGACTGGAAAAATCGGGGGGGTATTATATTGTAAAAAGTGGCTGGGGCAACGGGTGTTGTCCTGCTTTAAGTCATGCCAGTGAGTGTATAGTCCCACTCATTTGGAAAGTTCTATTTGATAAAAAACATTTTTGCAAGTCGTTTGGAAGTCTTGATGGATCTTCATAACCTTTATTCTTCCCATGAGCCATGAGGGGAGGGAGATGAGGACTTTGCTCTGGAAGGCGGCGTTGAAAGAGTCCTTGGACACATCGGTTCCACCCCAGAACAGGAATCAGGCGTTCTCTTGCATGTCATTCTCCTTGCGCTAAATTAAAGAAGTTCTCCGTGCCCATGCTTGTAAAAAACAAGTTTTAGACTCATGGTAATGTTCGCTCTTCTGGATGCACGGTAACGGGAGACGGCGCGCGAACTCATGTCATGCTTGTCTCGCGTCTTATGCCTCATGTCTCATGTCAAGTTCAAGGCAAGAACAACATTGGAGTTAAAAGCAATGCGATTGGAAAATGGATATCTTCGACTGGAAGTCTCAGAGCATGGTGTAATTGAACTGACGCGCCTTGCCGATGGCGTCAAGTTTATCCAAGAGCCTTCTGGAATGACGCCAACGAAAATCGTCGCCGACGATGAGCGGATTCAACTGGAATATGCCATGTCTGGGTTGAACATCCGTATGGAACTGTGGCTGCCTTCCGACAATCCGCATTCAGTTGCCTTGCGTCTGGAAGGGGATGGGGCAATGCCTGAAGATTTGGAACTGCCGTTTCCATGGCGTACCATGCCTGGAGACAAGGTTGTCCTTCCATACTATGAAGGCGTTGTCTTCCGTGCGGAAGACTCTGACGCCCTTGGCAAAATCATCTCTGATACGGCAATGTGCTCATGCTCAACGGCGCTGGGAGTCTTTGGTCTTGTTCGTCCTGCTGAAAAGGCATATCTTTTTACGGGCGTCAGAGATATGTACGACGCACGCCTTCGGACGTCGCTCAATGATTCGGGGCTTCTGCAGTCGCGGATTGCATGGGTTTCAGTCAAGGGACAGTTCGGCTATAATCGTGAAATCAGGTATTTTTTGACAGACTCCCTTGGGGAGTTCGCACGTGACTACCGCACATGGCGCGAGTGGCAGGGCTTTGTCCGCACATTGGCTGAAAAGGCACGGCATACACCTGCGGCGACACTTCTTGCTGGAGCGGCGGATGTCTGGCTTTGGGATGACAACAACATGAACCGTCTGTACGGCAGGACAGAAACGACTGAAATCACTCCAAGAGACGCTCGTAGAGCCGCGACGGAGATGATTTCACGTGGAATGTCACGAGTTCTGTGGAACAGTTTCGAGGGGGAAACTCCCGAAGACTGCGCCTGGCTGAAGCAACAAGGCTATCTTGTCGGGAAATATGACATCTATCATGATGTGCTCCCTAAGCCTTTGGTGGAGTTGGCAATTCCTTATCGCAGAAAACGGTCGGTGAACACCAAATACTGGCCAGAGATTGTTCGGATGGAAGCAGATGGATCATTCTCGCGTGCATGGCAGATACATGGCCTTGACGGAAAAATGCACTGGCAGAATGCAGTCTGCGAGATTCCAGCGTTGAAACTGACCATGGAGAACGTTCCACCTGACGTGGAGCGAGTGGGCTATAATTCACGTTTCATTGATGTGCAGGCATCCGCCGAACTAAAGGAATGCTATCATCCAATGCATCCGACGGATCGGCGTGATTCGGCACGGTACATTAGGACGCAGATGGAATATCTTGGAGACATCGGGCTGGTTGGCGGCGTTGAAAACGGCCAGGAGTGCCTTGTCGGAAGTTATCATTTTGCCGAGGGGCTGATGAGTCCAGGAGGATTTCGAGCATACGACTCAGGACGGCGTATGACGACCATCTACAAAGGCGAGGAAGTACCAGAAGAATTCACTGAATACATGCTGAATCCCGTTTGCCGTCTGCCATTGTGGGAACTGATCTACCATGATTGCGTCGTGAATTACTGGTATTGGGGAGACAGTTCCAATTGCTGTCCTGAACTGATGCCGCGCCGTGATCTGTTCAATGCATTGTATGGCACCCCGCCGCTCTACAGCCTGACCATGTCGCAATGGGATGAAATGAAGGACGCAGTAGCAGAATCGTATCATCGCGCGACGTATGTTGCTGCACGGACAGCATTTTCGCGCATGGTGGACTTTCAATGGCTAAGTTCGGACGGCCTTGTGCAAATGACCGTGTTCGACAATGGCGTGGAGGTCACTGCGAACTTTGCCAAAGAAACAAGAGAGGCTGGTGCCGTGCTGTTACCGCCCGAATCGGCACTGGTCATCGATTCAAAAGGAGAGAGAAAACTGATAGGAGCAGTGCATCATGGAATTTAGACTCAAGTTGGCGGATGTTTCAGATGTGGAATTGCTGACGGAAATGCGTCTTGAAATGCGCAGAGAGCGTGAGACCGTGCCATTGACGATTCCGTCGGAGGATTTCCGAAAGGCAACGGAAGATTTTTTCCGTGAGACACTGGCTGATGGCAGTTTCATATCCGTTCTGGCGATGGACGGAAAGAATGCGGCGGCGTGTTCGGGGATGTCATTGCAGCGTGTGCCACCGTCGTATGGCAATCCAAGCGGTCTTCGCGGATATATCACGAATATGTACACACGCCCCGCATGGAGACGTCAGGGGCTTGCGACAAAACTATTGGACGCACTCGTCGCCGAAGCGAAACGGCATGGCTGCGCATGTCTATATCTCAATGCCTCTGCCGCAGGACGACCCGTCTATGAGCGGTATGGCTTTGTGACGGATGACGGCGAAATGAAGTTGGAACTTACCTAATAACATAAAGCAGCATTTCCTTCAATGCTCTATTCCCAAAGAGGGTAGGTTCGACCTCTCCGAGGTCGTTATCCTATAGAGGATTGCGTCCCCCAGGTTTCGCTTCGCTCAACCTGGGGTTACTGATATTTGACCCCTTCGGGGTCTTAGCAGAGCCGCCTTGACTCATATTACCGCCCCTCTTGGGGAATAGAGCCTTATTTAAAGTGAAACATGCTGTATTTCAATGCGTTAGATTCAATTTTCTATGGTCGTTGAGGAAGCATGCTTACGCTTGTATGCATAATAGAACAAAACGAGAAGGGCGGCAGCCAAGGCTCCAGACAGTTTTGTGACCAGCATCGGCAGCAGAAGACGTGGTGCGACGCCGACACAGAATGCCAATTGGTCCGCAAATGCGAAAGAAGATGATGTTGCGATGGCAAAATTGATGACTTTGCCCTTGCGATCCATGTCTTTCACAAGCGCGAACGTCGGAATGGTGTTTGCAAAAGAGGAAATAATACCCAGCACGGCTGATTCGTTGATTCCCAGGCAGTTTCCAATGCCAGCAAGCAGTTTCCTCAGCGAGCGAGAGAGAATTGCGACGAGAACGTATGCGCCTGGCAGGACGATGACGACGGAACCGACGATGGCGATGCAGTTGTCAACTTTGTCCAACTGCAATTTGTGGTCGAAACCAGACAGTTTCGCGACAACAGCCAGAACGATTCCTCCAAGCGCCAATATCGTGACGATTTTCCCCAGCCAGACGAAAATCTTTATAAGTTGTTTTGGAATAAGTATCAGCAAGACTCCAATCAGCACAGAGATGATGATGACTGGAATCATCTGGCGCATCAGAAAGCCAAAGGGAAGACGTGCGGCCAGTGCCCCAAGGAAGCAGCCGACGGGCAGGGCAATAAAGCCGAAAAGGAATCCCAAAGCCATGTCTCCTCGGTCCTGTTCAGGTATCATGCCTAGTGCAACAGGGATATTGAATATGAGGTTGACGCCCATGACCGAACCAAGAAGCATTCCTCCGAAATCCGCCGCCAGCGGATTTTCCGCCATCGCCTGTGCAAGAAAATACGCACCAGAATCATTCGCCAGCACCATGCCAGGGAAAACGCCTGGATCAATGCCAACGACCTTGAATACTGGAGTGACAATGGGGGCCAGAAACACCTGAACCAATGGGGCGATTGCGAGAACGCCGCCCATCATGATAAAAAGGGCGCCAAAGGAATTCAGACCATCCTCAAATGGCTTGCCCAGCCCCCATTTGTTTCCACGAGAATAGTCAAATGCACCCAATATGATGCAGACTGACATGACATATAGGATAATCTGATTAAAAATCATAATAAGAACCTTAATGACAACTTGTTATCTGATTTCATACACATGAACCGCGTAGGGCGCGAATGTATCGTTGAAGGAATTCTTCGATACATTCAGCGTCCGTTCCTCGAAAAGGACATCGCAACGATGCGCGTGTGGCAGAACAAAGTTGACAGTGACATCCTTGAACGCGGAATTGGCGCATATAAGATATTGCTTCTGGTCTATCACCTTGTAAAGCGTGCTAATGGAATCATGCCCCTGCGCGTCCTGCTGTGGACCAGACAAAATATTGACAATCTGCGGCTGTTTGGGCGTTTCCGCAAGGAAAACGGGGCTGAGATGGTTCAGTTCGCCTGCGACTTTCTTCATGTTCTGCCAGGTTTCTGGCGTAGCAAGCACGCCGAAATTGTCAGCACGGCGGCGGATATACGTGTAGAATGTTATGCCATTGCCGCCATGGATGATTGATTCGTATGACATTGCGCGGAGTTCCTCGAACGTTGGGAAGCGAGTCCAACCTCCCCATCCCTTGAAATACTGAATGATAGGCCAGATGGTTTTGGCGGGAGAACCCTTGGAGGCCAGATCCGCCTGAATCATCTTCATGTCAGTGATGATTTTCGGAACAGTCATGTCGGGTGGAGTACCTGTGGAGACAGGATACAGTTCGGGGAGGAAACCATCGGTCGCATTCACGTATGGGCGATAGCGTGATATCTTGATGCCGCCGGGATCTGCCTGGACTGTGGGGCGCGTCGGGTCGATGTCATGGACCGCCTCGTTGATTTCAGACAATTTTTCGGGACTGATATATGCGGCTGTATCATCGGAAAGGTACCATGCGAGGACAGCGGGATGGTTGCGTTCGTTGGCGATGTCGGAGATGATTTCGTCAATGTCGGTCGAATTGACTCCCTTGCCGCCAGGTATGAACAGTTTGACATCGTGGCGCAGTGCGGCGTCCATGAATTCCTTGTATTCGTCATCTCGTGTCGCATTGTAGGAATGCGCGAGATTGAAACCTGCTTCATGGAGTTCTTTGAACGCCTTGTCCAGGTCGAAGTCATTGTGCTCGCGCTTCCAGACGGCATACATGCCAATGGGGAAGAATGGTTTGCCGTCAACAAGCACGGCACCGTCATGTCTTAGCGTGACGACGTTTTTTGTTCTTGGTTCTGGGGCGACTAGGATATGGAAGTCCTTGATTGCCTTGTGTCCGAGGAAATCCTCTGCGGCGACGGTAAACTTATGGAGATTCCTTGGAGTGAAAGCCTGTGGTTTGCATCCATTGCCTTCGATTTTCGGATTTGAGAATTCAATAAAAGTTCCTTTGGGCAAGTTGCTCTGATTTAATGTGATAAGAATGTATCCCTTATGTGCGCCATTAGGAACGATGAAGGAATGGGAGTAGGTTTTCCAGTCGGTGGATTTTTCAATGCTTTTAAGCAGAATTGGACTGCCAAGTTGCGCGCCACGTTCGCCGCACCAGTAGAGATGGATTGGGAGAGAAGAGTCTGTTCCGTCATTGCTTGCTGTGCCTCGTGCATTGATGCTGAAGGAAAACTCCTGTCCAGGCGTGACGACTATCTCAGGCGATTTCAGCCGTGCGTAGATTTCCGTCTCGGTTCCCTGCCGTGCAAATCGA
>JAGCTA010000020.1 GCA_017963875.1 Victivallales bacterium
AATGTGCATTTACTCCGAGAAATGTGCATTTACTTTTTCAAGTGACCAAATCATAATTTCTGACAAGACGGGAGAGATAATAGGCTTATTCAGAAGTTGTGCCTTCCTTTAGAATGCCGACTTTCCTGCCCCAAGGGCCGCCACCGTATGGTGCGACGATGTGCGCGGGAACATAACCGTCTTCGGAAGTGACGTCCGTGTCCTTCTCGGAAGATGTGCGGATGAGCCAGGAGTCATCTGTTGCAAGCACAGGGATGCCATCGACGCGGATTTCGGCAAGGAGCGCAGCACAGGGAGGTTCACGTCCATCCCACGCCTTGATGACAATGCTGTTCTTGCCTTTTGTCAAGTACCTGTTGATTGTGACTTCTTGCATCAGATCCCACTGTGGCTTTTCTGCGAAAACCTGCTTGCCGTTGACGAAGGCGGTCGCAAAATCGTCTGCGGTAAAGAGCAGCGTGACCTTTTTCGAAAGGTCATTCAGTTCAATCGTATGTGTGCACATCACCGTGGAAGATGGGACGGTGAGCAGTTTCTCATGCCAAATCCAATTGGCTTTCCCGTTGTATGGAACTCGGGCGTTTTTTACTTTCAAGAGTTCATCCACGTACTTTTCAATGGCAAACGGTTTGCGCGAGGCATCTTCTGGCGTAATCTGATAGGTCGGTTCGGGGAGGGGCACGGCACCGTGGCAGAACGGCTCGAACGGTTCAAGAGTCAGCGTGACCTTGCCATCGACTGGCTGGAGTTTTTGGCCCGTCAGGTAGATGGTCACAACGTCGTTCGAACCTGTGTCGAATGTGACGTTGCTCTGCTTGCCAATCATGTTCTGTACGAAGAAATAGCGGTTCGTTCCATGGATGAACGGCACGACGCGGACGTCTCTGTTATCGGTCGCGAGGTCAGGTTGTTGCGAGCCGTATGCGAGGAGTCCGGACAGCGTGTGGAGTTCAAGGGCTGAAGCGTACATCGAACGGTAGAATGCGTTGCTGCGGATATGCTGCGTGCCCCACCAGCCGCAGGAGCCGCCATTGAGGAACGTATCGTAGTTCATGAAACGCATCTCTGTTGTCGTCGGATAGACATGCGAATCAAGCGGATTGTTCGGATTCAATGAGGCCCAAGCGAAGCCTTGGAGGGCCATATAGATCGGCTTGCGCCAGTAGGTCACCTCGTTCATGCGGATGGTGTATTTGCCTACACTGGTAATGGTCTTGTCTGGAAGTCCTGAATGGGAGTTTGGCGAGGGGATGGGGTAGATATCGACGCCCCAGATGTCGCACGCTTCTGCGTATGGACGCAGGTCTTCGATTTCGTTTCGAGGCGCCGCGTTGATCCAGACAGGCTTGTATGGATCGATCTCCTTGTAGATTTCGTATGTCGCCCTGATTGGCGCGGAGGGACGCCCGCACCAGAGCGGTTCGTCGATGAGGAAGTATCCGAGCACGGCGGGATGTTCGCGGACTTCCCTGGGCATTTTCTTCTCGATGAGTTTGCGGATGTCATCGAGATGCTTCGGCGAGAGATTGCGCGCGCAGATGGAGGGTGTCAAGACGGACATGAGGCCGAATTTGTGCAGGGTGTCAAGATCTTTCAACGTCTTCTTAACATCGTTATTGCTTGGGAAGGTCTTGGTGGAGTTGATGCCGTTGCGAGCGGCCTCATAGACAGCGTCTTCGTCGTCGATGAAGTCCATTCGCCATTGCAGGACAGGGAAGAACGGTTTGCCATTGATTTCGAGATAGCGGTTGCGGTTGGGGATGATTTCGATGGGAGCACGAGGGACTTTCTTGAGTTTTTTTGTGAAAGTCTTCAAAATCTTGCCGTCAGCATCAAGTATATTTGCTGTAAGAGTATAATCGCCAATGGGGAGATTTGGGGTCGGGATGGCGAATTCGGCTTTGCCGTCATTAATTTTGGCGGAAATCTTTGCGTAACCAGTCAACTCCGCATTGATCGTGGCGGCAGGAGCGGTTGCGAGGATGGTGCCTGACACTCGGCCTGTATCATGCGACTCATAGATGATGTCGCGGTAGAAAGGCTCTTCCATGACGATGCGCCATGATTCTGTGACATCGGGAACGAATTCGTCGAACGAGAAGTCGGAGAAGAGGATTTTTCCCTTGGTGTTGGCGTTGAACGTGATGTCGATGGTTTTGCGCATGAAGTTATCTGGGATGGTGATTTTCTGTGCCTTGGGCATTGGGGAATTCTTAACATCGTTGAAGAAGTAGCCGCCCTGCAATGTTGAAGGATTGGTTTTTACGACCATTTCGTGGAAGGGATAGTCGTTGCCCGTGTCGCCGATGCCGACGGCATTGTATTTGAGGCTGTATGCCTTGCCAGGGATGACGGGGATGTCGTGGAGAACTGCTGGATTGGAACGTGTCGCGATGATTCCAGTCGGATGGATTTCCGCCAATGAATCCAATTCCCAGTAGCCGAAAGGCTCTTTGCGGATGTTGGCTTCCTTCAGGAGGATGTCCTTGTACTGTACCGTACTTTCCTTTCGATGGCTTCCGAAGACGATATGGCCGCCAGTGGCGTTTTCAGGGAAGGGGAAAGTAAGCACATGTTCACGCCTGGAGGGACCGACTTCAAAAGGCGCGGCACCGATGGAACGCGTTCTGTTTTTGCCCTCCTCGTCCTTGTAGCGGTATTCCACGTAAACCTGTGCCGTGGCCTTTTTCTCGGCTCGGACCATGCAGGTGAAACGGTAGGCTTTGCCGTCTGCGAAGACCATTTGAGGAAGGGTTTGGACGATAATGGCGCGGTCTGATGGCGAATAGAGCGTGAACACACCGTTTTCGACCGTGAGTTGAAGTGTTTTGCAGGGTGTCCACCATCCCTTGGGAACGCCTTTCGCGTTTTGCTCGGAGAGTTCTGGATTGACGAGCATATTCTGTGACGACAGGGCGACTGCGAACAATAATAGGAGAAATGTGAGTTTTTTGACCATGGTTGTTCCTTGGGGTATGAGGGGGGTGAAACAATGGCAAATTTAAACGGTGAAAAGCGATTGTCAATTGAATGCGCCTTGTATTAAAAGAAAATGGTGGTAGATTTTGAGGGCAGGGACAGGAGGCCGACGGCGGG
>JAGCTA010000161.1 GCA_017963875.1 Victivallales bacterium
TCCTCTGATCGCCCGCAGATTGTGACGCGGGCATTCTCCATGAGAAGTCTTTGGGCAATCGCCTTGCCGATGCCGCTGCCGCCGCCGAAAACAAGAACACTGTCGTTTCTCAATCTGACTTCAAGATTCATCGCCATTTGTCCACACCTTATTTGTTATTTCAAAATTTGCCGTGTGATAAATTCCTTTTGCTGAACAGGAGAGAGTGATACGAATTTGGCTGAAAAGCCATAAAGTCTCACGATGAGTTCCTGATGCCTCTCGGGATGTATCATTGCGTCATCCAGTTCCTCTTTTGAAAGACAGTTCAATTGTATCCATCCCTGAGACCTTAGAAGGAACTTCACTGCCTTCCTGAGTGACATTTGCACCAAGCGCCTCACAACCCGCATTGCGGTCTGCACAGGACAAGTGGCGTGTGCGAAATCAAAGGGTAGCGGCATTGTCTCCCGCATCGGCAACCACAGTATGGCCGCAGATGATTTCGCCATAATTGCTCATGAGATAGAACGCGAGTTCAGCAATTTCCTTTGGTTTAATGAACCGTTCCAGCGCGTGCTTGGGAAATGGTTGGTCTTCTGAATGCGCGTATGTAGCAATCATCGGGGTCAGTGTCGCTCCTGGCGCAATGCCGTTGATGATAATGCCCTTGTGGCCAAATCTCTTTCCGAAAGCGCGTGTCCATTTGATGATGGCCAGTTTGGACGCGCCATACTCACCGATGATGTCCATGCAGGCCGCATTCGATGCGATGTTGAGAATGTTTCCACGGCGCTGTCGTTCCAGTAGATAATTCACTTCATTGCGTATCAGGAAAAACGCCGCCTTGAAATTCGTATTCGTAAGCATGTCCCATTCATCTGAGGTGATGTCCCATGGCTCGTATCCGCGTCCAAGCGTTGCCGCCGCGCCGATGGCGGCGCTGTTGACGAAAGCGCTTAATCCGCCCATGGCTTGTTCGGCCTTGGCGAAAATCTCTGGATGTGTATTCACATCGGCGACATTGGCCACAAGGCAGAAGAGGTTATCGGATTTCAACTCGTCTTTCACTGCACGCAGTTTCTCCTCTGATCGCCCGCAGATTGTGACGCGGGCATTCTCCATGAGAAGTCTTTGGGCAATCGCCTTGCCGATGCCGCTGCCGCCGCCGAAAACAAGAACACTGTCGTTTCTCAATCTGACCTCAAGATTCATTGCCATTTGTCCACACCTTATTCGTTATTTCAAAATTTGCCGTGTGATAAATTCCTTTTGCTGAACAGGAGAGAGTGATACGAATTTGGCTGAAAAACCATAAAGTCTCACGATGAGTTCCTGATGCTTCTCGGGATGTATCATTGCGTCATCTAGTTCTTCCTTTGAAAGACAGTTCAATTGTATCATTCCTGAGACCTTCATGGATGCCCATGTCCTGATAAATGAAACGAGTCTTGCCAAATCCATGCCATTAGATTGTAATGAGCAGGTGAGCAGGCTGTTTGCGGGAAAGCGCTCCAACGGAAGGTCGGAGAGGTCGCGGAATACATCTGTGATGGAATCCGCATGGAGACGCGACGGCGTCAGCCCCTGAGTCAGATAATCCCCTCTGCGGCGGCCGTCAGGCGTCGCGCCGATTCTGTCGGCCCAAAGATAAATTTCCTTATAACTGTACAGACCGCATTGGAACACCCCTCCGCGTTCGTTGCGGAAGCCTGCGATATAATCGGCAAGTTCTGTCAGGACACGTTTCAGAAGAGCGTTCCCCTCTTTGTTTCCAGAACCAATATGCTGGATGGCGAGTGCCTCTTGGCGGAGTGCCTCATAGCCTTTCCAATTGGCGCGCAGTGCATGAAGAAGTTCAGAGAGTGTGTGTGTTCCATTGCTGAAACAGAGGGACTTGACAGCCAGAAGCGAGTCGATGAATGTGGCGACATCCGTCAAGGGCAAGCCATGCGGACTATATTTTGCGCCTCCTGCCGAATAGTCCTTTCCGCTTTCCAGGCAACCATCCATGCATGCCGAAAAGAACGGCGCAGGATTGATTTGAGGCCACAGTGCGCCAAAACGTCTTATGAGCGTCATCATCTGAGCAAGACACACCTTGACATTGTCCATGACGATTTGGTAGAACTGCTCGAAATCTGCGGAATCATCCAGCCGTTTGAAGGTCAGTCCAAGTGCTTCTTCCTCTTCATGAGTGCTTTGGATTGATAGTACAAGTGCACGTGCCAAATCAAAGTAGCAGTTCGCTCCCTGGCTATGTTCCGAATCTTCCAGCATGATTTCCCAACAGCCGCCAGCAACGTATTTTCGTGCGTCCTCCAAGGACTTTCCTGCGGCTACCTGTGCGGGGATGATGACATCGTCATTGATGAAATCCAATACGTTGCGCCCTTCAAGAAGATTTTGTGCCGCTTCGGCAAGATATTCATCGGTGGAGTTTCCATTTATTCGGCAGTGTATTTTGGGGTATATCAATTTCAGTTCACGATGCAGCCTAAGAAGCATCATGGTCAGTTCATTGACTTCCTGTCCCAATGTAAGCGTGTCTCCTTGCTCGCCGCCATTGTATTGTCTGTCAGTGGTTGCTTCAAAATCAAGTTTGCAATCCGTGTGGATGAGCCAGATTTTCAGCAATTCCTCCGCCTCTTCCTTTGTCAGGCGTTTCGTTTCCAAATCCTGCCGATATAGATGATAAAGAAGTTGGTCTGGTGAGCCTACAATGGACATTCCGACGCCATCCATGACACTGCCGATTTCATGCAGAAACCAGATGACTGCCAGGCCTTCATAAAAACTTCCCGCAGGCTTCCATGGAACCCGAGAAGCCGCTTCAGCCAGTTTTTCATAGACGCGACGGCTATGCGCATCTTTTTCATGCTTGGCGGCTTCAACTGCAGCATCGGCAAATCGCGAGGCAATCTTTCTCACTGCCAGAAGCCCGCGTTCAGCGGCTTTGTAGAATTCCAGTTTGTCCCTGTCGGATGTGGCATTTGACGCCTCTTGAAGCGTCTGGCAAATGCCTTCAAGTCCTTTCTGAAGCACGTTGGCGTATGGAAAGCCGTGGTGATCATAATCGAAGATACCATATTCCAGATGCAACCCAAGTTTGTTGCCATTGGAATAATGACGCCATTCCTGCGGATCCATGTCTTGCATCAAATGGAAATTGCGCATAAGAAGCCATCCGCCCGATGAGAGATCTCGCCGTCCGTCGTATTCGGCGACTTTCAATCCCATTTCAAAGAAGAAAGGGTCATTGCGGAAGAGCACAGGCTGGAAATTGTCGGCGATGATTTCATATTGCGCCGCCTTCAACATCATGGGAGACAGGTCAGGGTGTTCTGCGGCATAATGTTCCATCTGGTCCTTCAAAGGATTGAATGGAAGTCTGCCTTCCTCTGCGAGTTTGCTGTATGATATGCTGGCGTAATATTTTCGCAGATCTTTCTGAAGTTGGTTTACCATTCGGTTTGCTCCATCTGACTGAGGTGTCTGATGCCTTCGTTTTTCGACAGGATGCTCTGATGACAATGTAATGCTTCATGTACAAAAAGCCAGTTTGCTTTAAAACAAACTGGCTTAAAGTTGGTACCGGAGGTGTCCAGTCCCCTCAAAAACCACTTTTACGCTCAAGTGAGACCGAATGATACCACTCCAAGGTGGCGTTTTATCGACCATCAATGGCAAAAAAAGCCCAAAGCCCTGTCATACTCAACCGTGGCTCCTCTCTGGCTTCATTGAAGGGAACCATATCATTAATGTAATCTGCCTCTTTGGAATCTCATGCGGCTGCGCGAAAGCATCCCCCTCGACTGGGACGAGCAGGAGCGTGAACTGCTCGGAGAATAGAACCGCCAAATAGAACACAAGGCCGTCGGGCATAAAATTGTCCGGTGCCTTTTTATCGTCTGGAAGTAGTTTGTAAAAGATCCTTCTGGCGGCATTTGAAGTATTACTATATAGGCATATGTTATATCGTATGACAGCAAAAGGAGCAGTCAATGGAACGAAGAATCGGCATTCAGATCACACTCTGCAGGCTGAACGGCGGCAGGTTGGAGTTGGAGATCAGATGCGATGAACCGGAACCGGAGACGGTAAATTATGGCGTGACGATGACATAGAACTGTTTTTCTTCCATGCGGGAAAACTGCATCAGTACATAATCAATGCCCGTGGCAGATACTGTCATTATGAATCGTCGGCCCGGGGTGATTTCCTGCGTCTGGCCAAAGATTTCAGTTGCCGGACCGTGTCGAGTCCACGAGGCAGAACGGTCTCAGTCCAATTGCGCCACGGATTCAGGGAAAGGACAAATCAAAATGAAACGGATTACGGATTTTTTTCCAGTCGGCGCCAGTTATGCGCCGCTCGCCAAGGCAACAGAAGTCGATATTTCCGAATGGCCGGACGATCTCAGGAATTTCCGCAATTTCGGATACAACACCTTCCGGCTCTTTATCTGCCATGACCGGGTGGAACAACGGCATGGACAGCGGGATTTTTCCAGGATAGACTGTGCCTTCGACCTTGCCGCTGAAAACGATTTGAAAGTAATCGTCAACATCGGCGGAACTTTTTCCAATCTGCAATCGATTTATCCGCCCCGCAGGCTTTATTATGATCTTGGCTGCACATTGTGCAAATCCTCTCCAGAAGCATCGGAAAAACTCGAAAGCAACCGTCTCAAACTCTGTTATGACGATCCGGTTTATCAGCGGGAAACCAAAGATTTTATCCAGGCGGCCGTGAGGCGTTACAAGGATCATCCGTCCCTGATCGCTTGGTCGGGCTGGAACGAGCCGCATCACATTGAGTGTTTCTGTCCCCATACCTTGAAACTTTTTCGCGCTCATCTCAAGGAAAAATACGGGACTCTGGATGAACTGGCCACAGCGTGGAGTACCGAATTCCCTGTTTATTTTCGCACCTGGGACGATGTATTCCCACAGCCGCAGGCCGGGTTCTCCTATGGCGGCTATATTCCGTATCAGGACTGGGTGTTATTCATGGCCGAAAATCTGCGTGATAAATTCCGCATGATCTGCTCTTGGATCAAGGAAATCGATCAGGAAACACCCGTTATTTCGCATTTTTCAAGGCCATCGAGCAGCGATTTTTTCGGATGTGAAGACATCCCCGGCACCAGCGTCTATTCTTTTCATGCACAGCAACAGGGCGCGGATTGGGAGCCTTATGAATTCACTCATCGTCAAAATCTTTTTTTCCTTCCGGAAGGCCGCCGGAAAAACCGCCACGATCCCAATGGGTTCTGGGTAGTGGAGACCGAAGGTGGACCTGTCGCATGGGTACATTACCTCGTTCCCCGTTCCTATTCTCCACGTAAATACAATGCCCGTGATGTCCTTTTTGTCGCTCACGGGGCACGCGCAATCCTGCGGTGGCTATACCGGAGCCGAGTATCCGATGGACAAGCTGGGGAATTCAATTTGGTCGGCTGGGACGGTTCCGCTACCGAACGTGCCGAACTTTTCGGCAAATTGGCCCAGTTCTTTAACCGCCATGCCGGACTTTTTCTGACGCATGAACCTGATAATCCTGGAATTTATATCTGGGATGGTCAAGGCGGCGATGGAATGGCGAATGTGGAAAGTTATCAGGAGCGTTATGTGCCTTCGATTCACCGTCTCTGGGCCGCATTCCGGGAAAGCGGATTCGCCGCGGAGATTTGCGATACTCGCCAGATTCTCGAAGGAATTTTGGATCAGGCAAAAGTCTTCGTTGTTCCCTTCAACCCCTATGTGAATTCGGAGGAAGCGGAAATTCTGAGGAAATTCGTTGCCAGGGGCGGACTTCTTTTGGCTGAATCCCCGTTTGCGATAAAAAATCGGCAGGGAATCCATTACGAGGTCACGCCGGGGCTTCTTACCGATGTTTTCGGACTTCAAGTTTATGATCTGGAAAAGCTGGAATCAGGCGAGTGCGGCGGCATTCCTGCCATTGACTTTCATGCAAAGATCCGTTTGAAAGGCGCCGTTGCCGATGCCTGTTTCCCAAATGGCGATCC
This sequence comes from Victivallales bacterium, assembly GCA_017963875.1. The sequence goes on from JAGCTA010000161.1 coordinate 6,011, forward strand.
CGCCATTGCCAGTCACCGATATGGCAATGGAATGACTGTCTTTTACGCCTCCGTTCTTGGTTCTGCTTATGAGCCTGACACAGGTGAAGCACTCCGGCGCGAACTGACCGGACGGCTTGCGGCCTTCGGACTCGGCCCCGCATGGAAGATCGAAGATCTTGACATTGCCGCCGCTAAAAATATCCAAGTTCATCCTCGAAGACTACCGGATGGAGGAAAACTCCTGTTCGTCCTGAATATGGATGAAGTCCCCCATGAATTCACAGTAACGCTTCCCTGCGTAAAGTTAGCTGAAGAACTCGGCAATTCGGATTCACCCGGATGTTGTTCTTTTGACGGCAAATTCCGTTTCAAACTCGCCGAATGGGGGTGGAGCGTTTGGCACTGCATCTGTTGACCTTCCGGGTAGATTCTATAATGACTTAGTTCCATTTTTCAAGTCATGAAGAGAGAAATGCGATGCCGTAAACGACTAAA
>JAGCTA010000162.1 GCA_017963875.1 Victivallales bacterium
ACGCTGTCCAGCGGGATGCCGCGGCCATAGTCACGCACGGTCACCACTTTGTCCTCCTGGACTTTCACTTCAATCTTGCGCCCAGAGCCAGAGGAGAATTCATCGACACTGTTGTCAATGACCTCCTTCAGGAGAACATAGATGCCATCGTCCTGGTGTTCGCCGTCTCCAAGGCGTCCAATGTACATTCCAGGGCGTGTTCGGATATGTTCCAGCGAACTCAGCGTCTTGATGCTGGAATCATCATATTTCAACGGTGTCTGTGACACTGCGGCATTTGTCTTGTCTTCTTCTGTCGTCGCCACTTTCTCTTCAACCTCTCCATCTGTGGGCGCTGCCCGCAATTTGAACAATCAATCATGGTCGCCAGATGCGGCCCCGCTTCCTCACGAGGCCATCTGCCTGGCGCTTTTTTTAATAGCAAATATCATGCCACTCTATTCGTCATCATCCTCATCTTCTTCGTCTTCTTCATCCTCATCATCGTCTTCGTCGTCGAATTCATAGTCTTCATCTTCGTCGTCGAACTGCAGATCCTCTTCGTCGAAATCATCAAATTCATCTTCGTCATCTTCGTCACGGTCATCAAATAAAGTCGAGGTGATTCCGAAGAGTTGCTGACCGCATTCGGGGCAAGCGCCGTCATTCTTTTCCACTTCAGCCAAAGAGACCTTGCAGTCGCATCCAGGGCATTTGATTTTTTCTCTAGCCATGATTTGAAACTCCTTTCTATTTAACTGACCAAATTTTCAGGCATGGTGATGAAGCATTGTCGTTGCACAGTTGCATGGCAACGCGATATCATCAAGCCCTATGGTATAATCCTAATCATTATCTCCGACATTGATGCTCATCAGGAATTCGGCATTTGAGCCTTTTTCCTTGATTTTTCCCAGAAGCGTTTCCATTGCCTCCTGCTGTGGCAGGTCAACCAATGCTTTACGAAGGCTCCAGATTCTCTTGAGTTCCTCTGGATGAACAAGCAGTTCCTCCCGTCGCGTGCCGCTTTTTTCAATACTTATCGCGGGATAGATACGCTTTTCGACCAGATGTCGGTCGAGATGCAGTTCCATGTTTCCTGTGCCTTTGAATTCCTCGAAAATCACTTCGTCCATGCGGCTGCCCGTATCAATCAGTGCGGTTGCCAGGATGGTCAGGCTGCCGCCGTTCTCGATATTTCGCGCCGCGCCAAAGAAGCGCTTTGGCTTGTGGAGAGCATTGGCGTCCACGCCGCCTGTCAGAATTCTTCCGCTATGCGGTTCGACGGTATTGTATGCCCTGGCAAGTCTTGTGATGGAATCAAGAAGAATCACCACATGCCTGCCATGCTCCACCATCCGTTTTGCCTTTTCGATGACCATTTCAGCCACCTGCACATGGCGGTCTGGCGGCTCGTCAAACGTTGAACTGACCACTTCGCCCTTCACCATCCGCCGCATGTCTGTGACTTCCTCGGGGCGTTCGTCAATCAGAAGAACGATAAGTTCGATATCGTCATTGTTCGCCATGATGCTGTTGGCGATCTTCTGCATGACGACAGTCTTTCCTGTTCGTGGTGCTGCCACAATCAGCCCGCGCTGCCCTCGCCCAATGGGCGTAATCAAATCGATGACGCGGGTCGTCAAATCATTGTGGTCATGCTCCAGCAGGATGCGCTGCGTCGGAAAATACGGTACAAGATTCTCAAAGGGAACGGTTTCACGCTTTCTATCGGGGGTTTCGCCGTTGATGGTGTCGATCTTGACCATGACAAATGAGCGGTCGCGCTCGCGCGGCTGACGCACCTGTCCAATGACCATGTCTCCCGTGCGCAGTCCCCAGCGACGGATTTGCTGACCATTCAGGAATACATCCTCAGGACATGGGAGATAACTGAAATGCGGACTCCGCAAAAAGCCGTTTCCGTCCGACATGACTTCCAGAATGCCGCCGCCACGCAGAATCGCATTGCGTGTTATGCAGATGTTCTTGACCATTTCGAACATGAGGTCATGGCGGCTCAAAGAACCGACGCCCTCCATGTTGAGTTCCAACGCGCGCTTTGTCAGCGCATTCATGCCGAGAGACTGCAATTCCATCAAGTCGATGACCGTGCGCCCCTCGTAATCGCTCGCGTTGCCAGTAAATTGTTCGTCGTCCCCTCCGTCAAAATCCGCCTGACCATAATCCGCATCCTGTCTGCGGGACTGGCGTTTCTCCTTCCAATGATTTCCTGAGTTCTCATTTCTGAACTGCTGGCGTTGACGATAAGAATTGCCCTGGCCATTGCCAGATGGCTGCGGCTGGGGAGCGGGTGTCGCAGCAGGCGCAGGTGGCGTCATTTGGGCGGCAGGCGGGTTAACGTGCGAATTCTCCGCAGCGCGTGCGACCTGCATTCGAGAGTTGAAATTGCCCGTCCTAAAACCGATGGCTCTCCGCATCGGCATCGATGACACAGCCGAGGCCGATTCCTCCTTCTGGACCATCTCCTTTCTTGGAGACAATCCTGTGGTGCTGGATGGAGGCAGGGCTTCCTGAGCCATTGGTTTTACTGCATTCTTTGAGCCTAGTGGACGACCACGGCGACGTGTCAATGGGGAGTTCCCCAAAGGTAATTGGCTGTCAGTCATTTTGTTTTCTTGTTAATTGTTTATACGTTGAGGCTAACTGTTCGCCCCCATGAATCATTTATAAAATCTTCTGAGGATATCCTCATGAACCCTTCTGCACTGTTCGCGTAAATCATCCCATGAGCAATTTGTCATTATGGCATAGTCCGCCCTGAGAAGTTTTTCGTCCGCCATCATCTGGCTGGCAAGACGGTGAGCAATGACCTCCTCGCTCCAACCACGTTGAAGCAGCCGTTCATGCTGGACGGCGGACTCGCACCAGACGCAGACAACGACATCAGCATCGCCTTCCCATCCGCTTTCGTACAGCAAAGGGACGGCGCAATAGACTGGGACTGGCGAGTGTTCAGCCTTTCTAGCCATTTCCTGCCGAATCATCGGATGAAGCAGACCGTTCAGCCATCTGAGTTCGTCTGCATTTTGGAACACCAAAGCACCGACCGCTTTTCTGTCGATCGCCTTGTCTGAGGCAAGGATGCCCTGCCCCCACCTTTCGACCATGGCATTATACGCGGCCTGACCAGGCTCATACAGCGTATGAGCGATATCATCCGCATCCATCACCCGACCTCCCAATTCCGAGAAATCACGGAGAACGGTTGATTTTCCCATTCCAATGCTTCCAGTAATGCCAATCAACATTCTGTTCTTCGACCATCCATGAACGGCATGAAGAATTGCTTTTTACAATGATAAGTTTTTGCGAATGAAAAAACAATCTGCTGGAAACTCGTCCGACAGCATTGCCTGTCACGTTTTTCACCGCTCATCTGGATTGTCCAGTAATCGATGCAAAATGCAACAAAACACTTTTCAGACACATAAACCAATAGTCAATGGAAAAAGCAACTCCCTGAACGCAGACTGATTGCCGCGCTTTTTCAAAAGGAGAAATAAAAAATCAATCCAGCGTACAATCTGAAGGAATAGGCTTCAGCCTTCTTTTCCTGTGGCACTGCCATTATTTGCGGTGGGATACGCCAGATCAACAGGTTCTTTTGAACCTAAAAGGTTAACAATGCGTATAATTTAAAGCAAACCGCATTTTTGTCAAGAAAAATCATTCAAAAATTAACGTTTCACTTTCCTGCATGAATTGTAAAACTCATGCCATCCAGTTGTATTTTGATTATCTGAAACTAATTTATTTTCGTTTAAAATGTGTTTTTGTGCAATCTATAACATAAACATAAGGAAAAAACAATGCCTCCCAAAGCAGTGAATTCAAAAACAATAGAAATAGCGGTGCCTCCGCCATTCGACAAGGGCAAACCTCACTTCAATGGTGCAAGAGTCTTCGGAGCAACGCCAGGACGGCGTTTTATGTATGCCTTTCCCGTGCGTGGGGAGCGTCCATTGAGTTTCCGTTCGGAAACGCCTTTGCCTCATGGAGTAACACTCTCTCCGCAGGGAATACTGTCTGGATGCACGGACGCAGGGGAATACAGACTGACAATCACAGCACAGAACAGCCAAGGCACGACTTCTATCTGTTTCACGCTGAAAGTCGGGGAAGGTATGCTTGGCAGGACGCCGCAACTCGCATGGACAAGTTGGAACGCGATGATGTCCACCCTCAACCAAAAGAGAATCCTCGAACAGGCGCAGGCACTTGTGAACACAGGCCTCGCGGCCCGCGGCTACTATTCCATTAACATCGACTCCTGCTGGCAGGGAAACCGCGACCACAAGACAAAGGCGCTGTTTGCCAACAAGCGTTTCCCAGACATGAAACGCCTCGTTGATGCCATTCATGCGCTTGGACTTAAAGCAGGCATCTATTCGACGCCAATGGTAATTGCCTGGGGCTCAAATCAAGAGGAACTCTTCCCAGGCGGAACGTACTACCCCCTTGACCCGAATTACTATATGCAACCGTTTGGAGGCTGCGGAAAAGTCCATTTCGAGACGCAGGACGCGGCGCAGTGGGCGAAATGGGGCTTCGACTACCTCAAATACGACTGGGCAAAGTGCGATGTGGAACACGCTCGTCTCATGCGAGAGGCCCTCGACAAG
>JAGCTA010000163.1 GCA_017963875.1 Victivallales bacterium
GGACGTGCAGATGAGCAGGCGGAAAATATCGCTGGCCTCATTCAATATGAGTTGCAGAGAGCCACGCCAGTCAATGCCATAATCGACATGCTGATGAAAGTTTTCAGGATTTCCTTTGAAGAAGCGACGAGAAGAATCAAGCAGGTTTCTGCTGCCATGCTCTGACAGGGGGGGAATACTTGCGGTGTACTTCGGCGAAAGTCCCTGGGATGGTCTGCTGTGCCTTCATGACATGCTGCGTCTAGCAAACGATGAGGCCTGCGGTGCCTTCATGACATGTTGCGTTTGGCTAAGATACACGAGGCTATGCCTGACTAGCAGGCTGAGGTCATCGCATAGCCTATTTCTTCAGGCTATTTTTCTCTTGTTAGGCTTGTTTATCTTTCATCAGGTATTATAATAATGTTGAAATAGATGCTCTGTTTCCAACACGGGTAGGTTCGGCCTCTTCGGTGTCGGAAAAACTCTAGAAGGCGTTTTTTGAGGTTTGGTTTCATTTCTCCTGGCTGAATGTGGTTTGCCTCATTTGGGGCTAATCAAATCGCACACTGGTGTTTGAGATTTCAATTTGAATGTCAGAAGTCGAATAGCGATTGTCACAGCCTTCGTGAGAATGTCGCCATAGCCTGTGCTCATGGAAAACAGGGCAAACAATAGATAACCAGGTTTCACAGGAGATGCCTTTCATGTCTTTTCGTTTTTCAATTCGTCGTTTTTCACTTGTTCAACGGATTTTTGCAGGTTTGGTTATCGGGGCAATCCTCGGTTTGGTGTTTCCAGATGCATCTTGGATCGGTATATTGGGAACGCTGTTTGTCGGAGCACTTAAGGCAATTGCTCCAGTATTGGTGTTTTTCCTTGTGATTTCATCCTTGACAGGAAAAAAAGGCGGGTTCGACCGACGTTTCGGCTTTGTTATTTTTGAATATGTTTTTTCGACACTTCTTGCGGCAATGACGGCTGTCGCACTGAGTTTTCTTTTTCCTGTCAAAATCCGTCTTGCTGACACTAGCGTATCACAGATGGCTCCTGGTAGCATAATTGAAGTTCTTGAAATACAACTTCTTGGTGTTGTCACAAACCCATTGAAGGCCATTATTGACGGTAATTATATTTCCATTTTATTCTGGGCCATCATCATTGGAATTCTTTCTAAATCGTTTGCATCGGACACGACCAAAAAAATCCTTGCGGATTTTTCTGAAATCATATCCAAGGCTGTCGGCTGGATAATAACACTTGCACCATTGGGCATTTTGGGGTTGGTATATAGCAGTGTGGCAAGCAGTGGTTTATCCATTTTTGCAGACTACGGTAAATTGTTGCTTCTTCTTGTCGGCAGTATGCTTGTTACCGTATTGATCATCAATCCATTGATTGTCCTCTGTGTTTTGAAGCGCAACCCTTATCCATTGGTATTCAGGTGTATCCGAGAAAGCGGCCTGACAGCATTCTTCACTCGTTCATCTGCTGCCAACATCCCCGTCAATATGAATCTCTGCGAAAAACTTGGATTGGACAAGGAGTTCTATTCAGTGTCCATTCCATTGGGAGCGACAATCAATATGGATGGTGCTGCGGCGACGATAACAATCATGACAATCGCAGCAGTCAACACGGTTGGGATGGAAATGACGATTGGCCCCGCGATTCTTCTGTCGATTCTCGGTACGATAGGTGCTTGTGGTGCATCGGGTGTTGCTGGCGGTTCGCTGCTGCTTATTCCAATGGCCTGTTATATTTTTGGGATAGCGCCTGAAGTGGCAATGCAGGTCGTCGGCGTTGGCTTTATAATTGGCGTTGTACAGGATTCAGTCGAGACAGCGCTAAATTCATCTGGGGACGTGCTTTTTTCCGCAACAGCAGAGTATGCCCATTGGAAGAAAATCGGCAAGTCGCTTCCGACTTTTCTTGGGGGCACGACGGAAACAGGCATTTGATGTTCTGTAAATGAGTTATGTCATTGTAAATCAAAGGCTATCGAATGCCTTTGGCGGCGAAGGCATCTAGAATCGTTTTCGCTGGATAATGGAATGACTGTGCGATTTCGTGCTGGAGCGAACGCAGGCGCGGTGCCTTCATCAGTTTGGTCATGTTGGTTTCCCAGTCGATATTTCCGTGCCCAGGGATGTCATGGCTGTCTGTGTCGGTTGCATTGTCATGGAGGTGGGCAGTGACGATGTGTGGCAGCATTTTGTCAAGGACATCGTCGTCCCAGGGAATTGTACCAAAGTCCTTGCAGGCCCATGGCATCCATGAACAACTTCGCGTGCCTGAAGCCGCCAGGACATTGGCGTGGCCGATGTCGAAGCAGAGTCCGAGATAGGATGAATTGAATCGTTCAACGAATCCACAGAGTTCTTCAGGCATTGCCATCTGCGACCAGATGTTCTCAAGGGCGATGATGACATTGTATCTTTCAGCGATGGGGAGAAGTTTTTCCAGCGAGTCATTGATGTATGAGCGCCATTGCTCAGCCGTGTGTGGGCGGAGACTGTCGTTGGACCATGTTTCGGCGTGGAACGCACATGTGTCGGCACCGAATGTTGCGGCTAATTCAAGTTGTCTTTCTGCGAGACGTAGCATTCGTTTGCGGTCGCCATCGAAAGGCAGTGAAAGTTCATTGCCTTCGCCCCAGGTAGAGTGTGCGCAACGGCATGTGGCCCCATGTTTTTCATAGATGCCCTTGACCGCTTTGACGCGCTCTTCATGGTCGATGAGTTCCTGCATAAGGTCGGATGACAGGGTGAATTGATTCTTCCCCCAGCCCATGTAGTCCTCGATGTGTTCTGCAATTTCAGCATCTGTCTTTTCTTCCGACAGTGAGAAATAGACGACGAAAGGGATGTTGCCGTTGATGCTTTGAGTTGTGTCCATGGTATATATCCTTGCGTGTTCAAGTAGGTTGAAGTGCAATTTATACTATGTTTCCACTTATTGAAAAAACAACAAGAATCAACGGAATCTTCATGCCTTTTGCGCATCCAAAATGCCTTTGATATATCCTATTGCGAAAAGATTTCCCTGCATTGTATAACCGAATTTCTCATTGCTTTCACCCGCCATGGTTGGTGTGTGGTCAGGGCGCAACAGGCAGTCTGGAGCATATTGCTGCGCAACTTTTAGCAACCTTGCCATGTCGGTCGGTCCATTGTCATGAAACGTCTCGCGGAAATTGTCGCGCGTGCCGATGATGTCTCTGAAATGCAGGAAGAAAATGCGTTTCCCAAATTCGGGGATCAGTTTGAAGACATCTTCTCCCATTGCCCTAAAAGTCGCCTGGCAGAAAGTGATTCCGTGGCTTGGACTGTCGCTCAGTGACATTGCCTTCCTGTAGGCGTCTGCGCTTGTCAGCACACGTGAATAGCCAAGAAGAGGCGACACAGGAGGGTCGTCTGGATGAAGGCCGAGTTTCACGCCTGCTTCCTCAGCCGCAGGCAACATGGCACGAAGAAAGTATTCATAGTTCGCCCAGACCTGTGTTTCTGTGATTTTCAGTTCAACGTCATTGTCGATTTCTTTGATATCGAATCCGCTGGTCAGTGCGCCGCCACGTTCCTTCAAGTCGTTTCTCGAACGGAACCAGCCGACTCCGACCATGAAATTGTAGCAAAGCAGTTTAAGCCCAAGCCTACCCATATTGAGCAGCATTTTCCTGTATTTGTCGATATCTTCGTCTCGTCCAGGCAGGCCTAACTTGATTCGGTTCATGTCAAACTCGTCGCCTTCCAGAGCATAGAGTTCAAAGCCAGCCTCAGTGAAGCGGTCGCGGACAGTTTTCAGCGCATTGTAGTCTGATGGATCGGCTAGGCCGCTTAATTCGGGCGCGGCCTTCGTGACTACGTATTTTACTCCAAGTTGCGCCGCGAGTTGCCACTGGAGATTGGGATTGACTGGTAGCATCATTCCAAGTTTCATCTTCAGACTCCTGTGCATGAAAGGAACCCACCATCGACAGGGACGGTAATTCCAGTGACAAATGCCGACTTGTCATCGTCGAGCAACCATTCCACACAACCCAATAGGTCCTTTGCTTCGCCAAAACGAAGCATGGGCGTGTGGTTCATCACATTTTGCCCACGTGCAGAAAGCCCCCCGTCAGGCGTGCGCAAGTATTTGACGCTTCGTTCATTTACAAAGAAGCCTGGGGCGACTGCGTTGACTCGTATATTTGCTGGCGCGAAATATGTCGCAAGCCATTGCGTGAAGTTCGCGATGGCCGCTTTGCTCATTGCGTATGCAGGGACGCGTGTCAACGGACAATAGGTATTCATTGAGGCGAAGTTGAGTATGGCTCCTCCGCCTGCTTTCGCCATTTGCTTGCCGAATACGCGGCAGGGAATCACTGTTCCCATGGTATTGGTGAGCAGTACGGATTGGTAGAACGCGATATCCAGGTCGAAAAAACCGCGCATGTCCTCTGGCTTGTCGGAAGAGATTTCTTGTGGATTGAAGGCGGTGTTTGTGGTCATTGCATTGATGTTGTTGCCGCCTGCACCATTGACCAAAATGCGGCAGGGCCCCCAATCTGACTCGAC
>JAGCTA010000164.1 GCA_017963875.1 Victivallales bacterium
CCGCGCGATAAAGGAACACATAGCCTGCCTCCAGCCCTACAATGGCAAGTGAGAGCACCAGCGAGGTCCAGTTGATTTTTGCCAGTTCCGAACCAATGGCGTTCCCGCGGGTTCCGCACAGGAACAGCGTCGCCGACAGCACGGCCCCCGCCAAATAGGTCGCAGTCAACGAGGCGAATGCGTTCGCATTGGACGGCATTGATTTGGTGCAGATGTTATAGAAACAGTTCGACGCCACAATTAGCATCAGCGGCCATAGCATGTTCCACATTTTGTCACTCCGTAAAAAGGGTTATGTCTAAAAGCATCCTGTGCAGACAGGCCTGGGCATCTTGATCAATCAAAATCTTCAAGGCATTTCTTGAAAGCAATATCATCCGCCACCTGGCGGCCACGGGTGGTCAAGTACCCGCCTGTCATCAGCGAATTGAGACCTGAGAGCATCAGCAGCCCCTGGAAATCCTTCATGGTCGTCTCACGGCCCGCGCAGAATTTGAGCGTCATAGTCGGATTGATGAGCCTGAATAGCGCGAAGATCTTGGCGGCGTCCGCAGGGGTGACTGGCGGCTTCGCTTCTAGTGGCGTACCTGGTATGGGAAGAAGGATGTTGAGGGTGGAGGCCTCGACCTTGAGTTCATGGATTACGAACGCCATATCCACACGGTCCTCCCAGCTTTCACCTAGCCCGAAGATGCCGCCAGTGCAGTTGGTGATGCCGTATTTCTGCATGAGGCGAATGGTGGCGATCTTCTCCTCTATGGTGTGAGTGGTGGCGACCAGTTCCGCATAACGGGCGGGCGAGGTCTGTAGATTCATGTTGTAGCGCCAGACATGATGAAGGGAAAGCTCCCGTGCGCATTCGTCAGAAAGAATGCCCAGGCAGACGCAGAGTTTCATGTCTGGGAAGCGTTCGTTCAGACGGTCAAGCGTGGAGAGGATACGACGGAAATCTTCGTCTGGCTTCAGCCAGCCGCGCCCGCTTGTGACATAGCCGAAGATGCGGACGCCACTGTCATAAACCTTCTGTGCCGCATCGACGACTTCCTGCTCCGACAGAAGCGGAAAGGTATCGATGTGCGTATGGTAATGGGCGCTTTGGGCGCAGAAACGGCAGTTTTCGCCGCATTTACCGCATTTGGCATTGACAATGGAGCAACTGCCGGCATCTTTCGGAGCAAATGCGATTCGCACCTTGTTTGCCAGTGAAACCAAGTCCAGAATATCCGCGCCAGTTATTCCATGCGCAATGGCCACGGCCTCCTCGCGTTCGAGACTTCCACCGTCCAATACCTTGTATGCGTTTTCAATCAAAGGGTTCAGTTTCATTTTCAGTAAATATGTTCAAATTCTCTTTCCAAGCTGTTTTTTTCAATCAAAGGTTCTTCTTGTAGAACTCTGCAATGCGGTCGAAGGGGATTTTTTCAAAGTTGTCGTAGAGGTCGGTGTGATTTGCACCAGGGACGATGACCAGTTCCTTGTTGTCGCCCTTCAGCAGTTTGAACGCCGTTTCGCTGAAATAGCGGGAATGCGCCTTCTCGCCGTGGAGCACCATCACCGCACTTCTGATTTCGCCTGCGTAGGCAAGCAATTTCGCGTTCAGGAAAGGCAACGCACTGGTCTTGTTCCAACCTGCCACGGAGTTGACCGAACGGGGGTGGAAGCCACGCTTCGTCTCGTAGTACATCGTGTAGTCGCGGATGAACTGCGGCGTCGCATCGGTCAGTTCCTCTGGCTTGAGGTTGCAGCCCGCAGGTGCATAGCTGTCCTGTTTGATATCCTCGATGCGTTGTGCGTTCAATGCTGCACGTAGGGCATCGCGCTTCTCTGCGGAATCATCGGCGTCGTTGTAACCGTTGGCGATGACGCGCGTCATGTCGTACATGGTTGATGCGACAGTCGCCTTGATGCGCGTGTCAATGGCGGCTGCATTGATGGCCAGGCCACCCCAACCGCAGACGCCGAGGATGCCGATGCGGTTGGCATCGACGAAGTCACGCGTGGCCAGAAAATCGACGGCGGCGGAGAAGTCCTCCGTGTTGAGGTCAGGAGAGGCGACATTTCGCGGCATCCCTGAACTCTCGCCAGTGAAAGACGGGTCGAAGGCAACCGTGACAAAGCCCCGTGCCGCCAGTTCCTGCGCGTAGAGACCTGATGACTGCTCCTTGACCGCCCCGAACGGTCCGCTCAACGCAATGGCGGGATATTTCTTCGATGCATCGAAGTTCGCAGGGTAGTAGAAATGCCCAGCCAGGACGATGCCGAAGCGGTTAGGAAAACGCACATCGACGGCGCGGATGGCGGGATTGGCCTTGAATACTCGCGTGTCATTGGCAATGCTTTCTTCTATCTTGCTCTGGAACATCTTGAACCCTCCTTTCTTGCAGGGTTTGCAGCAGCGGGACGTGGACTGGCATCCGCAGAGGATGGCCAGCACCGAAACGAGTGCCAGTAATGTCTTTTTCATGGTGTTTTTCCTCATAAGGTTGAATCTGCTTTCCAAATCTTGTGATGTTTAGCAGGATTTACCCGCCTCGTAGGCTTCCTTGAACACGGGCAGCGAACGGACCGCGCCCTTCTCGTATGCGCCTGTGCCGTAGAGGACACCGCGCTCAATGGAGCCTTCCATGCAGTCCCGCATGAAGCCGCGCAGTCCCTCCAGCGTGGCGGACATCATCTCGCGGTTCTCGTCGGCAGCGGTGATGAGCAGCCAGAACTCCGTGCCCTTGAAGCGCCCGAAGTCGTCCCAGCGGGAGACGCTGCGATCGATGAGCGCCTTGAGCTGCGCGTCCATCGAATAGAAATAGACGGGCGTGGCAAGGACGATGACGTCTGCGGAGAGCATCTTCTCGATAAGTTCGTTGGCGTCGTCGTTCTGGAAGCATTTCTTTAATTTCTGGCAGGCGTAGCAGCCCTTGCAGAAGCCGACGTTCTTCTCAGCGAGACGGATTTTCTCCACATCGTGGCCTGCCTCGGTCGCGCCCTTGACGAATTCATCGCAGAGAAGGTCGGAGTTGCCGCCCTTGCGAGGCGACGCGGAAATGACGAGCACTTTTTTCATGGTGTGTTCCTTATTGTTGCTTGTTGAGAAAATTGTATATAAAAGTATAAATGAGTTCCCTTGCCGTGGGCAGTTCGTAGTCGATGCCCGCCTGGTCCATCGCCGACCTCTGCTTCTCGGTCACTTCTGTGTATGGATAGACGCCGAACATGAAGGGGAAGAAGGCGTAGATGAAATCGCGTATCTGCCGTCCAGTCATATCAGGGCGGAACTTCAGGAGAATGCGTTTAATGTTTTCTAGTGCCCGCCCGTATGAGTATTTGAACTTGGTCAGGCATTCCAGGCGGCTATTGGCCTCCATGTCGTAGAGATTCATAGACAGCAATTTCAGCAGCTGCGGGCGCGCCGCGAGGAATTTCGCCAGCTTCTCCGCCAGCGCATGGACGGAGAGCGTGTGCTTGCCCCTGTGGATTTCCTCCAGTTCTGCATTCCAGCGGTCATATTCCCGCTCAAACAGCGCCAGAAATATCTCCTCCTTCGTGGCGAAGTAGTTGTAGATGGACGGACGCGAGAAGGAGGTCTCCTCGCTGATCTCCTTCAGCGTGATTTCGCGGAAGGACATCGTCTTGTACAGCTTCTCGCATGCATTGACGATCTCCTCGCGCCTGTTTGTCGTCGTTTTCTCTGAAATGGCCATGCTCAATCCTTTTGTTGGCATCGATAGTCTGACATTGTGTAATGCGATTAATATAATAATTATTGACATAGTGTCAAATCACTTTTCTATAATCATTTGACACTGGGTAAAATCTTTTTTGCGCAGGCTGAATGGCAAGATGCGTGTTCTGGCTGTAAATTACAAAATGAACCGCAGGGTGGTCCTGCGGAAAACAACAACTAAAGGAGTGTGCTTTTTGAAGACGAACAAAACACTGGAGATTGTCGGCTGACCGGGAGGTTTGCTGATGTTCTCAAACCTCCCTGTATTGCAGTCAACAATCATCAGGAGTATAAACAATGAGCAAAAATGACTATACGATTCGCTTGGAGAAGGCTGGCGAGCACCGCGAGGTGGAGACACTCGTCAGGGAGGCGTTCTGGAACGTCTATCGTCCAGGATGCCTGGAGCACTATGTCCTGCACTGCCTGCGCGGCGACGCGGACTTCGTGCCAGAACTGGACTTCGTCATGGAGCTGGACGGACGGTTGATCGGCCAGGACATCTTCGTGAGGACGGCCATCCACGCCGACAACGGCAGAGACATCCCGATCATGACGATGGGACCGATCTGCATCGCACCCGACTTGCAGGGCAAGGGGTACGGCAAGATCCTGCTCGACTACGCGCTGGACAAGGCCGCCGCACTCGGCTGCGGAGCCGTCTGCTTCGAGGGCAACATCGGCTTCTATGGCAAGAGCGGCCTCACCTACGCGCGGAATTTTGGTCTCCGCTACCACGGACTCCCCGCTGGAGCGGACGATTCGTTCTTCCTCTGCAAGGAACTCATCACTGGCTACCTTGACGGCGTGACTGGCGAATACGCCACGCCCCAAGGTTATCTGGTGGACGTGAAGGAAGCCGAGGAGTTCGATAAGTCCTTCCCGCCAAAGGAGAAACTGAAACTGCCTGGGCAGTTAGTCTGAATGAATCGCTAAACAAAAACGCCCCGCATCCGTTGGGTTTAATCCTCATGGATGCGGGGCTTCTTAGTGTCTGCGCTAGACAAGATTCTCCGCTTCCTTCAATCTTGCCGTCTCAATTGCGTCCCATTGCCTGTTTTCGCACCAGTACACAGTTTTTTCCTGAACATCATACACCATGGAGACGACGGTGGGGCAGACCTCCTGCGAAACCGCCCGCAGGATTGCAAAGCAGTCCTTGACGTCAAAGTCGTCCGATGCCTTTTGCAGCATTCCTTCTGCCTTCTGATATCTGTCCCAGCCCATCCAAGGATGCTTTTCTGAACCCTGCTTGAACGGCGAGAAGTTGGTCAATATCTTGTATTTGGGCTTCTCGTAGTACAGGCAGCCCTGGCCTGGGAGGATGTGAAGCACATTTCCATCCTCGTCCGACAATGCCGACATGAAGGTGACGCCTGGAACGCTGAACACTGGCCTTTTGTCCGTGATTGCGCGAATCTCCTGCAAGGTCTTCCTCTGCATCAGGAAGTCGATGTCCAGCATGATGATATTTTCGCCGTCGCCTGCGCGATTGCTTCGCTCGTCAAAAGGCCAGCAAGTCGGCATTCCAACGAAGTCGCCTCTGCAGTTCGCACCGAATAACGGAAGCCATCCTTCCTTAGGATCGTCGATTTCGATGAAAACGCCGTCAGGCGCTGGTCGCACACGCCATGCGAAGTCCAGAATGTCAAGATTCCATCCGATGATGGTCTTTCTCTTGTTTACGACTATGCTTGTGCACATGCTTTCTATGCTTGATTTTGGATTCTGTTCATGGACACCACTTGTTGATCCCAGTCATTGGATGTTCCTTCAGCCATGCGATAAACTGGGCGTATGTCTTAATGCCGTCAGCAATCACCGCCTGGTAATACTCGATACCCGCAATGTGCTCCTCCGCAGGCGTAAGATACTTTAGTTCAAGAATCGTGCGACGGCTTTCGGGTGTCAAGACAGCGTTGATGCGCTCGGCAACATGCTCGAAATGGCCATCGAACTGTGAACCATGCAGAATCTGTATCATGTCGATCTGCCACTCTTCGCTGTCGAGATTGTACCAGACATGCCATTCCAGACACGCCTCCTCCGTTGCGGCGAGATTGCGGTATTCCAGCCGAGTGACATTCGAATTGGCGCAGATTCTCGAAATCACCTTGAAACTCTCGGCGATATCTAGCGTATCGGTGTAGATGTGGAAGTCGATGTCGCGGTGCTTCATCAGAAGCCCCGTCGCCATAGAACCGACTTGGTTGACCTTCGCGCCAACACCTTCCCAAGCTTCTCTTATTCCGCCTTGACGGATGACTTCGCGCGCACGTTCTTGCGCTGCATCCGCAAGCGGCACAATATCGGCTGCGTGTGCGACATAGATGCGGCTGTCCTCGCCGTGTATGTCCTTGCGGTTTCCCCAATAGTTAAAGCCGTATTTCTCATACAGACCAGTATGGTTCGTGGCAAGGAAGACGAAAGGCGCACCGTCTGAAGCCGCGCATTTCCGCGCGTGGTCAAGCAGGATTCCGATGTTTCCATGGCCACGGTATTCGGGAAATGTGAAGACAAATCCAATCCACGGCTTCATGTCGGGCGCGGCGATGCAGTCCTGCATGGTTAGCGTTAAAAAGGAGACGACAACATCTCCGTCCAGCAGGAAGCAGAGCCGTCCTTTTCCGCCGAGTGTCTCCGCAAAAGTCCCTTTCTCCAGCAGGCGCAAAAGGAATTTGGCAGCCACCCAGTCGCATCTACGAAGCGCCTGGAGCAGCAGTTCACGCGTGGTTTCGTCAGATTCAAAAAACTCTGTTATCTTCATGATTCCTTTGTCATTTTGGGTTACAGTTTTTTCGCAGATTTCAGGTCATGAGGAAGTTAAAGGGCATGTCCTCCAGACACTTTTATGACTTGCCCAGTGATCATTTTTGCCTGTTCGCTTGCCAAGAATAGAATCGTCTCCGCTATGTTTTCTGGTTGTATGAGTTTTCCCATGGGGATTAATGGAATAACGGCTTTCTCCAGATCAGCATCAATCCAGCCTGTTTGGGTCGGTCCAGGGGCAACGCAATTCACGGTTATACCATACTTTGCCACTTCAAGGGCAATACTGCGGGTCAGGGCCTCCAAAGTCGCTTTGCTAGCTCCGTATGTGATCTGGCCCGCAAAGATTTGGGCGGCGTCAGTGGAAATGTTGATAATCCGCCCATAGTCACCACGATGCCTGATCATTTCCCTCATCATCAAGATGCTTCCGCGAACATTGATAGCGAAGGTATCGTCAATGACATTTCTGGTGATTGTTTCTATTGTGTCCAAACCATTTTCATCGTCTGTCGCCGCATTGTTCACCAAAATGTCAATTCTTCCGTAATGTTCAATAACAGCCGAATAGATTTCCTCCACAGCCTTTTCATCGGCAATGTCGCTTTCAAGAATCAGATGCTCCGCTTTCAGTTCTTGGAGTTTGGTCGCCACAATATCGGCATTTCCCGCATTCGCCTCGTAATATCGGTCTTTCCCGTTTTCGCCAGTCTTATCCTTGTCAAACGCCCAGGGTACTCTCTTATAAACCAAAGCCACCTTTGCCCCCTCGCGTGCAAAGGCAAGGGCCGTTGTCGCTCCAATTCCCTGCGGGTTGTTCGCTCCCGTAATCAG
>JAGCTA010000165.1 GCA_017963875.1 Victivallales bacterium
AATGTCCAGAAGCGAGCCTGTCCCCTCCTCGGCAACCGCCTCCACTGCCGCTGCAATCGATTTCGGCATCTTCTCCGCCCCCAGAAACTTGCCAGCCGCGAAAGTCTCGCGCCGCGCCATGTCCAACGCCTTCGCCAGACTTTTCTGATATCGCGTCACCCACATGTAGTTTTCTGCGCCCATCCGAAACACTCCTTTTCTTAGCCAGTCCCGTCGTGAAGTCCGCGTCTGCCCTGTAACCTGCTTTTCCTGTGCCTCTTCGCCTGTCTCCCCCCGCGCATCACCCGACTGTCGTTTGAATCCCTAAAAGACAGCGTATGCCCCGCCAATCCGTCGCAACTTCTTTTAATGTAGCACTCTTGAAGCGATTTCTCCACCAGGATATGCGAAAATGCCATCATTAGGATAACAGCTTGATTGCCATCCTGTGCAAGTCCCCCGATGTTGCATCCGATTTTTACCATCGATTTCCCCATCTGCTCCGACGGCAGCGGGCAACCACCGTCGTCTGACAGGAATAGCCAAGAAGGCACTCCTATTCTCGAAAACTGGAAGAATTGCAGTTTCCAGAAATGGATATGGACACAATCCGCATTTTTGGGACTGACACAATGCGATGTTCAATGTCAAGGTGGAGAAAACAGTGGAGATTATTATAAAGGCGATTCAGGATAATCCTCAAATCACCCAGATTAAACTAATAGAAATGACAGGTCTGCTACTCTGCTACAAAGAGGAGTTGAATGAAACTTGCAGCAATTAAAGGTCCGAGGAATTATCCGCGTCGGTTCCGAATAAGGGTGGACATTGGGAAGTGTTTCAATATAGAACAAGCCCTCCTTTGTTTGGATGATTGATACATCTTCCATTACCACGAGTCATTATACGGTAGCAGAACACTCCATGAATAAAATTTGACTTTTACATCAAACCATGGATTGTGTGAAATGGACGGCTTCTCTATGACAACCTTTCCCTGTGATGGATCAGCGGAAATCCATGTGTCTTTCTCAAGGAACACCATGACATGCCTCCCATCCACCGTTATCGCCATATCTCCAGAAGATAGCAAATCCTCTGGCGCATTTGTGACAGTGCCCTCCCTTTCAAGCGGTGTCAGATAGTGCCTGTAACCATTCGCCAATGCAGTCGCGGATGCATCCAACCACCAGTTCTTGACCGCATAACGAAGATATTTTCCATTTCCGTTAAGGAAGGCGGATTTCAAGAGGGCATTGCGCAATGCCTTGCGTGGAAGTCCCGAGCAATCCATTCCAAGCCAGTTCTCCCCTCCCCAGACATATCGCGTCCCTTCATAGCATCTTAGTTCATTGACATATAATTGCCGCAGTTCAAGGACTGTCGATTCATCCGCAAGTCGCCGCCCGAAGAATAAACATCCACAAATGACAAGAATTACCGTCGTAATGCCAGCCGCAATTCCTTTGTGCCTGTTAAGAAACCTCCTCAAAATCAGGCATAGCGACGCAACCAAACAACCAGCAGACACGACAATCAACAGGCGGGAAATGAAACTATTTACTGGCCAGAAAATACCGCCTGCCAATGTCAGCAATGGCAGCGCAAAATGAATTTTTCTATTTTGTAACTCCATATACAGAAATTTCTTAAGCGTCAAGGATTGATTCTTGTATCCATCTATCACATTCAAAATCAATTCTTCAATGTTCCCCAAAGAAGATTGATCATCCAGAAAACCTATCGTTTCGGACATATATGGGGCAGAGCGAAAACAAACAGTAATGGTTGAATCGGGACCTAGCGGATTGAGAAAAGGCCTGGCATAATCCAAAAGCCTTTGCACATCAGCAAACCATTCCTTGTCTTCTTTTGTAATATGATCGACACCAAGAACAAACACGACAGAATACCATTGGACGCCATTTTCATCAATTTCTTCTTTCTGGTCATTGTATATGACTTCAGGACTGATCCATTTCTGCCCCGCGATAAAAGCCTTTGCCTCGGGCTGAATTTTGACGGCAGGGTCCTCGGATGTGAAAAACTCGATCACAACCTGATGTTCATTGGTTCCCAATGGCATGGAAGACTCCTAACGTTTTATCTCATCTTGACTCGTTTTCCTTCAACATATTATTCCTCAAAATGAATGAAAATCACCTAAGATCACCTTATACAATAATTGGTTTTGCATTTTGGAATGATATACCGAATTCTGATAAATTTCCATTGATAAATTCACGAACTTTTTTGAGCGGGGGATCGCTGTCTTTATATTGCTCATAATCAATTGTTAATTCCATTCCTTTGTCAGACAATCGCAGCATTGCTTGATTTGAAGGATCATAACATGAAATACCATTGTCACATGACCAGGCGATACCAGGGAAAAATAGCCTGAAGTTTTTAAACAAATAAACGTTGCTTTGGACAAACTCGGCAAATTTAAAGGCGGAATCTCTGCTACAGTTGCAAATAGGATACAATATTCCTTGTGAATTGACTGAAAAAGGCATATTGAAATGGCCGTGTCTGCCTTCAGCATATATACCTTTTGGTTTCATATC
>JAGCTA010000166.1 GCA_017963875.1 Victivallales bacterium
GACGGCCCAGAAAAAAATGATGGTGCCGACTGGAAAAATCGGGGGGGTATTATATTGTAAAAAGTGGCTGGGGCAACGGGTGTTGTCCTGCTTTAAGTCATGCCAGTGAGTGTATAGTCCCACTCATTTGGAAAGTTCTATATATTCCTATCGCCTAAACACAATTGCCATGGATGGGCTAATTGTCTATCAGAATAATCATGAGGGAAACAATATGTTTGGAAAAGTGAAAAAAAACCTTAGATTCATATCAAAAAAATATATGAGGAAAATCTTCATTATATTTCTACTGGTTTTCATTCAATATGTTGTTAATTCTTGTTTTTATAACGACAAACTCGAGTGTTCCAATGAGCATATAGAAGGTCTTAGGATTGCTGGTGAAAGGCCTTGGAAATTAAGTTTCTTTTTCATCCCATTAGATGCTTCATCCCAATATCATATATACAATAATATAAGTATTGATTATAAGAAAATAAAAAGTGGGATGTTAGATAACATCAACATTTATTTATTTGGGAAAAAATACAATCTCGACTCAATTCAATATGATGAGGTATCAAAAATAACCACAAATCTAAGATGCTGCAAAAAAATTTTCAAATCACACTACTATGATTGGAAAGATGAAAAAGAAGATGAAATATCATTCTTTTTTTTTGATAAAGAATATCAATATACTTACTATGCAGTAAGGTTTTTCTTTGAATCAGATACTAAGAAAATCAATTCTTTTTCTGCCATTCTCCCAACAGATATGAACAACATTTTAAAGTTTGAAAATATTGATAATTCAACACATGCAATCTTTCCTTTTGTAGAAAAAGATTTACTGTTATTGTTTGGCAGAGACATACAAATATATAAAAATTGCGATTGGTAATTATTCCATACTTTTTAATGAGGCAAATTGGACTACTCTTTCTCTTGTAATATTCTGGAATCAGTGAAGTATCATCTGACGGTCGATTTCGTTGTCAAGTTTCGGTTACTCATGTCATATACGCATTCTCAGCTTATCTTGAAATCGCCTCGCTATCTGGCACTTTTCACGGATTCAGGACATTTGTCCTGCTTGTCCCATAATATTCTATGATAATAGCCTTTAAATAAATGAAAAAACGTTTGGAGGAAAACATGTTTGGAAAAATAAAAAAAATTTATATAACTTATTTAAAAAAATGCAGAATATGAAAATAAAACTCATAATACTTTATATCGTATTCAAGTCATTTATTGTTTGTTCCTGTCTTAATAATGATAGGCTTCTTGGTTACAATGAACATTTAGAGGGTCTTAAGATAGAAGGAGAAATGTCAAGGGATAATTTTTTCTTCATTCCAACATGCTCTTTGGAACAATATCATATATATAATTCTTTGAGTATTGATTATAAAAGAATCAGAAGTGGTATGCTAGATAACATCAATTTACATTTTTATGGAAAAAAATGTAATCTCGGCACAATCTGTTACAATGATGTTTTAGAATTAACCAAGGAAAAAGTTTTTTTTGCTAAGAATGTTCAATTCCAATATTATGATTCTTGTGATGAAAAAGTTGATGAGTTTTTATTTACAATAGTCAACCGAGAATTTCAATATGGTAGAATAAGATTTATTTTTGAGTCAAATACAAAAAAGCTCAAATATTTTTATATTTATTTCCCAAAAGATATGGATTATTTTGTAAAATTTGAAAATACAGATAATTCACATGAAGCATGGTTTCCATTTATGGAAAAAGATCTACCATTAATATTCGGTGAAGACATGAGAGTGTTCAGGAATTTCAGGAATTAATGAGACTAAATAATAGCGAAGTAATTTCAAAACGCTCTATTTCCAAATAGGATAGGTTCGACCTCTTCGAGGTTGTTATCCTGTAAAAGATTGTGTACCCCCAGATTAATTTTCGCTCAACTAGGGGTACTGATATTTGACTTCTTCTGGGTCTTAGCAGAGCCGCCTTGAAGTGAACAATTACCGGCCTTCTTGGGGAATAGAGCCAAAAAAATATATGAGTCTGAATCTGTGAAGTACCGTCTGAAGGACGATTGCTTTGTCGAGTTTCGGTTACGATTAAGAGGATAGCATAGCCCGTGAAAAATGGGGTATTTGAGATTGCAAATATGGTGACGGCTGTTATAGTAATATAGTTCCTGTATTTCTGGCTGTCGTAGTTAGAACAATGTGGCAGGAAATGGTAGATAATTCATTCCAATTCAATGAACGGGTAACATGAGATACATTTTTAAGTTGATTTTAATCGCAGCATTCGTGTTGTTGGTCAATGGATGCGCAACAATAACATCAACCTCGTATAGCACACTGGACGGCGTCAAACTCAATGGAACAGACCGAAAGCCATCTGAGGTTGTGTTTATAGAAAGCACGGGCTTCTACATATTATGGCAAATCCCGATTTGCTCTGGAGACATCAGGTGGAACAGCGAGAAAAAGAGCATAGAAGGTGGCGTCTCGATATTTAAGGACCATGTGAGCCTCGCAAATCTGCAAAATGCAATTACAAATTACGCAGATAGCCGCAACTGCGATCTGGTTGACGTCATCTACAATGATACTAATGCATCTTATGTAGAAGTAAGCGAAACTGGTCTCATCGGAGCCTTATTCTGCTCCGCTACTATTAACGTTTCGGCTGTGCTAGTACCGAGAAACAGTGACAAGGAAGGCAAATAATAAGGAGATACAATCATGAAAATGGCATTTATCTTCGCAATGGTATCCTTGCTGCTTGTTGGATGCAGTTCATATAGTGAAATAGCACGTTGGAATTCACCTGTTACGATTAACAACGGTGAGGTTCCGCTCGCAACTTTCGCAACGCAGAATGTCTCCTACCATCTTTTGGGCATGATTCCGATTTCTACTGGTCGCCCTTGGACAAGTGGTGACGAGGACATCAAGTACGACTTTGACGTCCGTCTGTTTGCCAACGAGGCTACGCTGGATAACAACTTTGTCTCGCTGAAGTACGCATTGGATCGCGTGGGATCGCATCGCATAACCCAACTTCAAGTGTCAGAAAAAGATGATTGGAGCCTGTTAATTATAAGTTGCCACATAGTTAACACAAAGTGCATAATCCTCAACGATAATAAATAATGGCGAAGTAATTTCAAAACGCTCTTTTTTAATAAGATAGGTTCGACCTCTAGAGGTCGTTATCCTGTAAAAGATTGCGTCCCCCCAGGTTGAGTTTCGCTCAACCTGGGGGGACTGATATTTAACCCCTTCTGGGTCTTAGCAGAGCCGCCTTGACATGAGGATTTACCGACCCTCTTGGGGAATAAATAGAGCCTTTGAGAGATGAATATGGAAGACCAGCCGCATTGCGTTAATTCGCATTGCGGCTGGTCTTCATAAATATCAGGCGTTTAAAAAGCCTGTTTGCCTAAAGCGGTAACTTAGTTTGCGGACATCACGGAGTAGCGGCCTTTCTGACGAGCAACAAGTTCTCCATAACGTTTGGATTTGTTCCAGTTCTGAATCTTCGAGAAGTAGCCGACGACGCGCGTCTCGCCGACGACATCCTTGGAACCGCATTGCTGGCAGGTTTCCTGCAATCCGCGGGACTTGTGGCCGCAGGCCTGGCAATAGGTGAATTCTGGTGACAGCGTCACCTGGGCGGACTGCGTGCGGAAGAAGACTTCCTTGATGAGAGCGGCAATCGCCTCTGGCGACGGCTGTTCCTCGCCGATAAAGGCGTGGATGATGGCACCACTCTCAATGATGCTGTGGAACATCGCCTGCTTTTCAATGCGTTCGACAAGGCAGACAGGCGCCTCAGCAGCAAGATGGATGGAGTTCGTGTAGTATGCCACGTCCTCGTTGGCACCCTTGACGATGTCGGCGGCTTCATTTCTGAAGAACACCAGGTCGGTCTTTGCCAGACGGCGCGCCGCTGACTCCGCAGGACTTTCCTCAAGCGTGAACTTCAAATTGTATTTCTTGGAATACTCCTTGGCGCGCAAATACATGTGGGACACGATCTTCAATCCCATGTCAAAGGCTTCCTTGGATTCATGCAATTCCTTGCCGATTAAGAACTTGACGGCATCGTTCACGCCGATGAGACCGATGATGTACGTCGCCTTGTCGAGTTCGACGTATGGGCGTCCGTCGCAGGCGATGCGGCCAATCTGCCAAAGCGGGCGGCCAGGGCCAGAGAGCATTTCGGCGATCTTGGCCTTTTTCTGAAGATGCGCGTTAACGGCGATTTCCATCGTGTCGTCGATTTCACTCAGCAGCCCTTCAAGGTTCTTCTGGCCCTTGCGCGAAGCGCGGAAGGCGGCCTGCGGGATGTTGATGGTGACATTCTGGAATCCGCAGAAGCGCATGCATTCAGGATGTTTGAGCATGCGGTTGTCATCAATCGTCGTTCTCAGGCGGCAGCAGGCGGACAATGTGACCTCATCGCGGTCGAAGATGAAATATGTCGAACCGTTCTTGGAGGACAATTCACATGCTTCCATGAAAATCTGATACTGTTTTGGATCGGTGAACGTTTCGGCGGAAATGTGGAAATCGCATTTCGGGAATTCAAAGACGCGTCCATTGCGGTCGCCTTCGCCCCAGACCTTGAGGAGTTCGGAGGTGAAACGTTGCGCCTCGTCGGAGTAGTCGCCGTATGTCATGATATGTTCGCCACGCTCTGCCAGGTCTTTTTCGACGGCTTCGTCATAATGGAAGTTGTTTTTATCATTGTAAAGTTCATGAAGCACGAGGCGCGAAGTGCCGTCCTTTTCCGCGACGAACAGGTCCATGAGGTGGTTTCCAGTGTTGTCGGTGTCATTGCGGAGCACTTCTGTCAGTGATTCGATGGTGCCGTCCTTGCGGCGAAGCATGTATTTGCCGCCTGGGCCAATGGCGGGGATGGATTTCAGGTATTTGGGCACGCCAGTGTGGATGTTGAAGTCCAGGAACAGCGTCTGGCCGCCGCGGCTGAAAGCGTTCTGCGAACCATTGAAGATGAGTTCCTGTGCCACCTGATGGACTTCACGCTGTGACAGGCCGACAAGATACGGCGCATAGAAGATATTGATATAGGCGATGCCCAGGGCACCTGCGTAGTTGGCTTGCATGGATGCGAGGAATGTGTTGAGGTGGCCAGTCAGAACCGATGCGCTGCGTGCGGGATTGGATTCCGTATTGAGGTTGGAGAGGTCACGGAGGCCGTATTTCTTGATGTATTCGATGGAGTGCGAGGAGCAATACACGCGGTGGGGGTATCCAAGGTCATGGAGGTGGATGGCACCCGTGTCGTGGGCTTCCTTGACCTTTTCGCTGAAGATGGTGTCCAGACCCCACTGCTTCAGGACGAGTTCGGCGATGGAGAGGTTGACTGCCTCTGGGTTGTTTGACACGATATTGCTGTTTTCCGTTGGCTTCGTGTACATCAGCGATTCGATGAATTCACGAGGAACATGATACAGCGAGAGGTCTTCCAAGCGGTTGCGGTAGCCGCGCTCGATCAGGACGTTGTTGACAAGTTCACGAACCAGTTCTGTTCCAACGGAATGGATATTGCTGGAAATGATCTGGTTCTCGACTTCCTTTGCGATGGAATTGGCGGTTTCTTCATCAAACTTCAGTTTGTCGATGAGTTTGATGGCAATGCGGGAACGATCCCAGGGCACCAGCGTGCCGCCTGATGCGGATTTGACAAGCAGCAGACTCTGGTCGGTGAGGTCGCCTTTGTCGCCATCCTCTTTATTTGGGCGGACATGGATGGCATTGCGGGCACGTTCGCGGATCTTGCGGTAACGTTTATACGCGGCGACGACGGCTGGCAGGCGGTTTTCCGCCAATGTGATTTCGACCATGTCCTGGACGTCCTCCAGATGCGGGATGCGGTTGCCGTCCGCGTCTGGAAGCGTGTAGTATTCGCATGAAGGGTTGTTGAGTTGACGGACGACTTTGTCGGCAATCTGGTTTGCAAGTTCTTCAGTGAATTCAGAACCATCCTGGCGTGCGGCGGCTTCGCCTGCCTTCAAAATGGCGTGTGCAATCTTCTCTGGGCGGAAAGGCACAAGGAGTCCATCCCTTTTGCGGAAATACTGAAACGGACATGCGGTCATGATGACGATTTTCCTCTGTTTGACTGTGGTTGTTTTGGATTATGATTTAAGAATTCAATTCTGTGTTTTCGTTTTGTTCTCCAAGAGGATAGGTTCGACCTCTTCGAGGTCGATATCTACCCGAAGCTTGCTTCCCCCAGGTTTCGCTTCGCTCAACCTGGGGTTACTGATATTTGACCCCTTCGGGGTCTTTGCCTTGCCTCGTTGATAGATGCTGTTATCTACCCTCATGGAGAAATATAGCGTCTTCTTTGTTGATGCAGTCTGTCTGGCATTCTCCCGATTTTTCGCATTGTCCCGTTTTCTGGCGTAAAAACACCTCCCTGTTTCTGAAAGCCGTTTTTCAGGAACAGCAAGACAGCAACAATGCGAATAAATTGTCTGATACCATTGACACACTATATATGGTAATTTTAATTTTGGCAAACACTATTTGTGTGTTTTTTTAATAAAAAAAATATGGAAATTTTATAGGTTTGCACAATTTCAATGGATTGCGTAGAATTGATTATTGTAAAAAAATTTTATGATGAAAGGCATGATTTGAAAGTCCACGCTATATTATAAATATGTACAAGGGATGTGGTCTTGAGAAGACCGACTTCATGACCTGAATTCTTGAAGTATCATCTGACGGACGATTTCGTTGTCGAGTCTTCCGCCTTCGCCAAAGGCTATGGCGGGACAAGCACGTATGTCATTATACGCGCTTTCAACTCTTGTGGAAATCGCCTTGCCATCTGGCTTTTCAATGATTCAGGATTGGCATAGTGTCGGACAGGACATTGTTTCATGGATTCGGGATTGAAAAAGGCATCAATGGAATGGACAATGAGGATACAACACTATATATGGGGTGTACTGCTGCTATTGCCGCTATTCTTCGGTTGCAGAAAAATTGCTGATGTGTTTGGCGTTGATGAAAAACTGGAAAAGGCGTATGATGAAATCATTGCCCGCCATGCAGCAGCCAACGATTTGGAGCCAGAATTGCTGAAGGCAGTGATCTGGAAGGAATCTCGTTTTCGCAAGGAGCAGATAGGTCTCAAAGGGGAACTGGGGCTCATGCAGTTGATGCGGCCCGCCATAGACGACTGGGCACGCTTGCACAAATGTGAAGTTCCGTCTGACAGCATGATTATGGAGCCAGAGATGAATATTGAAATAGGCGCATGGTATTTGTCGTGGTGCGGCCGTCGTTTTCAGGATCAATGCGTGGGTGACAATGTCCTGCGCCTGGCTATTTACAATGCGGGATACGGCCGAGTCAGGGATAACTGGCTTCCCAAGGACCCGAAGGAGCCTCTTAAAGTGGAAAACATTAGTTTTCCTTCTACACGGGATTACATTATGCAAATTACAGAACGCGCGGAACTCTATAAGGAACGCCACGATTTTTGAAATACGCCCTGCGGTGTAAATCGCAGATGGAGATATGACAAATGACAGCAAAAGTTGATGAAAAAACCATTCTCACGCTTCTTGAAGACAAGGACGTGGTGACTGACGACGGGGCAATGCGGCTGGTTCTTGATGAGATGGAAGACCCAGAGGCCTTTGTCGCACAGCATCAGGATGATGACAATTTTCTGATTCGCAAGCGCATGCAGCAGATCAGTTACCAGTTGTATCATCGTCGTGTCTATGATGAATTCGTATCGGGTTTCCGCAGCAAGAAGATGTCTTTTTGGGATGGAATCTTCAAAATGTCGATTCTTAGTGACGGTAGAATCAACGACGATTTCCTTCAGCAGATGGTGGATAAATACTTCGGAATAATACTTGGCGATTTCCAGCCAGGAACCAAATTGACAACCAAGGAATTGCTCAAGTTGGTTAATGAGTCGCAGTTGCATGTTCCGCATGGTTTTGACTTTTTCCAGTTGTTCAATCTGTTTCTGCCAGACATCTTTGAGGACGGGGGAGCCTGCCATCCGCTGGTTTTGTGCGAGATTGTTCGGCAGATGGGCATTCGCGTCGGCTGGTATGCATCGATAGTGATTTTCAATGGCATGTATATGCTGAATACGCCTGAAGGCAAGATCATTTCTCCAGACAGGGAATGGAATGTCCTTTCATCTGTTACCGACAGGCAGTGCCATACCTGTTCCAATGAGGAACTGTTGAAAATCTACCTCTGTCTTGTCCATGTGATGTCAATCGTGTCAAGAAGGCCCATCGGGGTCTATTATTCGTCCAAGTTGCTATCGGATGTCATGAGGACGAAGATGAAGGACATGGTTTATCCCATTGGCATCGTGAAGAATTTCAAAACCAAATCATGAACTGTATCTCTATGTAAGGTAAATAGTTGTAGTGTAAACCAAATTTAATAGGATTCAAGCGATAAAAATCAGGAGAAAAACAGATGTATAGTTGGGCAGAAAAACTGCTGGTGTTGCAGGAGACGCAAATCCGCATGGCGAAACTACAGAAGATGCTGGACGGCATGCCCGCCGAAATGAAAAAGGTCGAAGAGCACTATGCACGGGAGTCGGCGGCGGTCAAGGAATGTCAGGAAAGCATCAAGGCGTGCGAATTGAAAATCAGGTCGTTGGATTCGCAGATAGAGTCCATCAAGACAAAGAAAAAGGATTTTCAGGCAAAGACTTCGCTGATTAAAAGCAATGATGAATATCGTGCCGCTTTGACGCAGATTGAAATGTGCGATGTGTCCATCAAGTCGCTCGAAGACGAGCAACTGATTGAAATGGAAAAACAGGAGGAACTCAAGGCAACGCTGGCTACGCGTTCTGCTGAACTGAAGAAGGCGCAGGAGCGGGCGACGTCGGTCAAAAAGGAACTTGAAGGTCGTGCAAATGAACTCCGTGAGCAAATTGACGGGATGCAGAAGAAACTTCCTGCGTTGCAGGAAGGCATTGAACCCGCGTTTCTCAAAGAATATTTGCGGTTGCGCGCGTCCAAACTGACGCCTGCGACTTTTCCAGTTCTGGTGCCAGTGAATGGAGAGAGTTGCGGAGGATGCCACATGCAGGTGACCATGCAGTTGATCAACAATACCATCAACGGCAAACTGACATGCTGCCCATCCTGCCATGCGATGCTGTATTATGAAGAATAAGACAATATGACAATGAGGTTCCGACTATGGCGAATTACTATTCAGACAACGGATGCAAGGGGTTCTATTTGTTTCCTGAGAGAATCAAGGAACTGATACGCCTTCGTGAAGGCGCGGACGTGGATGCCAATGCAATCTATGATGCGTATCTTAAGCGCCTGGAAAGCGTTGGGAGACTTGCCGCAGAGAATATCGAGCCAAGGGCGCTCAGCGTCGATGTCGAAGGTGCGAAGTGCGTTGATGGCGTGGTCAATCTGGCAAAGGGAACGGCGGCGGATTTGGAAGATTTGAAAGCCGCTGGTCTCATGGGTGTCATGCTGCCAAAGGAATTCGGGGGGCTTCACATGCCAGTGTCCGTCTATTCGATGATGACTGAGATGATATCCCGCGCGGATGCCTCCTTGCAAAATCTTTTCGGTTTGCAGGACATCGCGCAGACCATCAAGTTGTTCGGCACGGATGAGCAGAGGCAACGCTATCTTCCGAAATTCGCCGCAGGGGAATATGACGGTGCGATGGCGTTGACTGAGCCTGAGGCGGGTAGCGATTTGCAGTCCGTACGCACATCGGCGGTTCAGGGCGAGGACGGCGTATGGCGCATCAACGGCCTCAAGCATTTTATCACAAATGGTTGCGCGAAAGTCCTGTTGGTCCTTGCTCGTACAGAACCTGATACGACGGATGCCAGAGGGTTGTCGCTGTTCATTGTGAAGGCTGGGCCACAGGTGGTCATCAACCGCATAGAAAAGAAGATGGGCATCCGCGGGGCGCCAACGTGCGAAATCCAGTTCAATGACGCTCCAGGCGAACTTCTGGGCCAGCGCCGTTTCGGGCTGATTAAATATGTCATGTCGCTGATGAACGGCGCACGGCTGGCGATTTCCTCTCAGGCCGCAGGGTTGGCTGACGCCGCCTGCACGCTTGCGCATGAATACACGGCACAGCGTCGCCAGTTCGGAAAGGCGTTGGCGGATATTCCGCCTGTCACAGATATGCTGGAGAGAATGACCGCCCTTGCCGAGGCGGAACGCACGCTCCTTTATGAGACATGCTATTATGTCGATTTAAGAGATGTCTATACGGAAATATCCGAGCGCGACAAGGCTGACCGCGACGCTCGCGAAAAATCAAAACTCTATACCAAAATCGCGGCGTTGATGACACCTGTGACAAAATTCTTCAATACGGAAGGCAGCAATTCCATCGCGTATGACACCATCCAATGCATGGGCGGAAAGGGATATATGCATGAGCGGTTTGCAGAAAGATTCTATCGCGATGC
This sequence comes from Victivallales bacterium, assembly GCA_017963875.1. Next base: position 10,468 of record JAGCTA010000166.1, read on the forward strand.
GCGTATAATGAATATCTATGAGGGAACATCCCAGATGCAGGTTGTCGCCGCGACAGGCGGAATCATGACGCATGTCATCGACCCGATTGACGATGCGCTCTTTGCCGAACTCGACGGCACGCCTGGCATGGAGAAGGCATTGGCGAAACTGAAGGCCGCCAAGACCCTTGCAGACGAGTTCATCCAGTTGGTCAATGACCATTCGGACAGCCTAGAACGGCTTGCAAAGCGACTGGTTAGAATGCAGACGGTCATTTACGTCGCATTGCTCATGCTGCGCAATGCAAAAAGGGATGTGGCACGTCTGGATGTCGCCAAGATGTTCATCCGATTCTTCCTGCCTGAAGTCCAGTACAATGCAGATATGATAACAGAATATTTTGCAGAACTATAACGCAGTCAACCATGAAACGAGTCTTGATAACAGGTGCCGCAAGGCGAATTGGCAGGGCCATTGCGGAGGCTTTCGCCGCCGAGGGCTACGCCGTTGTCGTGCATTGTCATCATTCTTCCGAAGAAGCCAGTGCTTTGGCGGAGGATTTGAAGCAGACATACTGCCGTCCCGAGATACGTGCGGTTTCCTGCGATTTGACTGCGGCAGACGCTCCTGCGAGGCTGATGGATGATGTCCTGTCAGATGGCGGTCTTGATGTCCTGGTCAACAATGCCTCTGTTTACCGACGGGGGACTTTGGCTAGTCTGAGCCCCGAATTGCTTGACGGCGATTTGGATATTAATTTTCGTGCGCCATTTGAGTTGATGCGCTGCTACAGGAACCGTTGTTCAAGTGGATGCATCATCAATCTGCTGGATTACCGCGTGCGTCTTGCGGATCCCGCCTCGGCTGGCTATGCCATCGCCAAAAAGGCATTGGCGGATGTGAGTGAAGCCGCCGCGCTGGAATGGGCGCCCTCATTCCGTGTCAACGCCATCGCGCCTGGTATCGTCATCCCGCCTGAGGGCGTTCCAAAGGAGCGCATGCAGAGGCTGATAGACAAAATACCGACCCGTTGCCGTACGACGGAATCTGATGTCGCAAAGGCGGCTTTGTTTTTGGCGGAGACGCCTTCCGTCAACGGCCAGATTCTTTATTTGGACGGGGGACTTCACCTTTTGGGGGCTGATTTTCTCGGCGAGCGTCGAAGAGAATGATTTTAAGTTAAAATTTCAGGCAGGTTCGTTCGATGACAATTGTAGTTGACCATAAAGAACGTCGTCAGCAGATAATGAGCAAGACATTGCGACTGATAGGCGAACGCGGCTATGGGGATGTCACCTATCAGCAGATTGCGGATATCTGCGGCTTGTCTCGGACGACTCTGTATAAATATTTCAAGAACAAGCGTGAGATTTTTGATTTTGCCATTCTTGAACTCGTAGAATCCATCGGAAAAGATTTCAATGAAGCCGTGAAGATGCGCTCCTACCTGAGTTCTTCCGACAAGATACGGATGTTGTATGAAAATGTCATAGATATCATGTACAAGGATCCGCCTCTGATTCAGGCCATAATAGAATACCTGATTGGGCTTCGGCGGCGTGGCGAACCCGTGATGAAGCGCATCCGTAGGCATACCATCGGAATGCATCGGTTGTTGACAAGGTTGTTCAGGGAAGGCATGGAATCAGGCGAATTCAGGACAATGGATTGCAATTGTGCCGCAGAGATGATCTATGCCCTGATTGAAACAGCAACCATGCGGCTGACATTGATGGAGACTTTTGACAGAAAGTTGTTCGCGACGTTCATCGATGCGATTCTTGAGGGTATCATCCAGCCTGAATGGAGAAGACAATCATGACCCAGGATGACATGGACGCCCGCTTTATGGACGAGGCTTTGCATCTTGCGAAGGAAGCCTGGGGGCTGACGGCGCCGAACCCGATGGTCGGGGCTGTCGTTGTCAAGGACGGACGTGTTGTCGGCAGAGGATTTCACCATGGGGCGGGTCTGCCGCACGCGGAGCCTAACTAACTTGCAGACGCAGGAGACAATGCCAATGGTGCTACGATTTATGTGACGCTAGAGCCGTGCTGCACTTTCGGGCGCACGCCTCCCTGCACGGAGGCAGTCAAGTCGGCTGGCATCCACCGTGTTGTAGTCGGCTGCCTCGACCCAAATCCAAAACATGCGGGCAGAGGCGTGGATATTCTCCGCCAGGCAGGCATCGAGGTCCAGACAGGTGTCCGCGAAGAGGAGTGCCGTGAACTGAATCGCGCGTTCTTCAAGTGGATTACGGCTCATATGCCGTATGTCGTCCTCAAAATGGCGATGACGCTTGACGGGCGGATTGCGACTGAACAAGGCGATTCAAAGTGGGTGACAGGTCCAGAGGCGCGTGAACGTGTGCAGTTCCTTAGACGTTGGGCGGATGCAGTCATGGTTGGCGGTGAGACCGCGCGGCTCGACAATCCGTCACTGCTCGTGAGAAGTCCCAAAAAATGGCCGAAGCAGCCGATGAGGCTTGTGTGGACGGCACGCGAACTGCCCGAGAACGCTCAGATGCTTCATGACGGCGGACCGACGCCGCGTCTGGTTAAGCCGCAAACAGACGATGAATGGCGGCGTTTTCTGCTGGAACTCGGCTCACAGAATGTCATGGTGCTGTTGTTGGAAGGTGGTGGTGAACTGGCTGGAGCGGCTCTGCAAGCAGGCATTGTCGATGAAGTCGCTTTCTTTGTCGCCCCGAAGATATTGTGCGGCCGCGACAGCCGCCCCGTCGTCGGCGGTGAGAATCCGAAGAAACTTTCAGAGGCACTGGAACTCAAGGACATGCGTACGGAAATGGTTGGTGGAGACCTATTGGTTACCGCCAAAGTATGGCGGAAGTAGCGACGGTGTCAACATCATCGCCGTGAAGTGACTCCGATTTCGGCACTAGACTGGAAAACAGGGAAATAATATGTTTACAGGCTTGATAGAATCTGTTGGAAAACTGAAGCGCCTCGCCATCAGCGGCAAGGCGGGTGAACTTGAAATAGCGGCTGCTTTCTCTGATGGCGGTCTTGCCATCGGCGATAGCGTGGCAGTCAATGGCGTCTGCCTGACCGTGACGCGTTTTACTGCGAACACGATTTCATTTCATGCTCTTGCAGAAACACTTTCACGGACGAATCTCGGTGCTCTTAAAAAGGGTCGTGAGGTCAATTTGGAGCGTGCGCTCAGACTTGGCGACCGCCTCGGTGGCCATATCGTTAGTGGGCACGTCGATGGGACTGCCGCCGTCCAATCCATAGGCAGACAAGGCGATGACCTTGAATTGCATATTGCTCTGTCCGAAGAATTAGCGCCTTTTCTTGTGATGAAGGGCAGCATCGCGATCAACGGCGTGTCGCTGACCGTAGCGACATTGGAGCGCGGCTCGTTCGGAGTCTGCATCATTCCGCATACATGGACGCATACGAACCTGCATGAACTAAAGCCAGGAGACAAAGTCAATCTGGAAACCGATATTCTTGGCAAATACGTCCTGCGACAGCATGAACTTGAAAACGAGACGAAAAACTCCAGCGGCGTCTCGATGGACATGCTTGCAAACGCGGGGTTTATGTAAGATGACAAATCAA